>CAMLHR010000202.1 GCA_946479915.1 uncultured Lysobacter sp. | reverse complement strand
CGCGGTGCTCGAGCTGGTCGCCAAGCACCAGCAGGGCGCGATCCCCGTCGACGATCTCGTGCGCCTGATCCGCGAGCTCGCGCGGGGCAGCGGCTGATGGCCGCGTTCCTGTCACGTCCGCGCGGCATCGCGCGCCTGGCGGCCATCCTCGTGGCGCTCGCGGCCGGCAGCGCCGGCGCCGGCGGGCCGCTCTTCATCGACGAGACCGGCAGCAGGCTCACCTGGGACACGGCGCAGCCGATCGCCTACCGCACGGACGGTGGCAACCTGAGCTCGCTTGTGAACGGCTCGGAAGCCCAGGCGCGCGTCGACTCGATGTTCGACGTCTGGCAGAACGTCGCCTCGGCAAGCATCAGTTACAACCGGGTCGGTGCCATCCTGGATGCCGGCGCGTTCACCGACGGCGACGTCAACACCGCCGCGGAGTTCAATGCCGTCGAGGGCGACTGCTTAGACGGCAACCAGAGCCCGATCGTTTACGACGTCGACGGCTCGCTGTTCGAGGACCTCGGGCAGGATCCCGGCGTGATCGGGTTCGCCGGCCCCTGCGCCGCGAACGGCGCCGGCGACATCGTCAGCGGCCGCGCCGTGATGAACGGCACGTTCCAGGATGGCGTCGATTCCGGGGACAACTTCGAGCTCAGCGAGGACGAGTTCGACGCGGCCTTCATCCACGAGTTCGGCCATTTCTCCGGCCTCGACCACTCGCAGGTCAACCTCAACTGCCTGCTGCAGGGTTGCGGCAATGCCAGCCTCGCGGGGCTGCCCACGATGTTCCCGTTCCTGATGAGCGCGGAGCAGCGGTCGCTGTCCACGGACGACATCGCCTGGATCTCGTGGCTGTATCCGCAGGGCGGCGGCGGCGGCTTCAACGCGACACACGGGCGCATCTCCGGCGTCGTCTATTTCTCGGACGGCGAATCGCACGCCCAGCTCGTCAACGTGATCGCCCGCCGCGTGGAGGCCGGCGCGAACGAAGACCTGCGCTTCGCGGTTTCCTGCGTCTCGGGGTACCGCTTCGGCTTCATCCACGGCAACGCGGTGACGGGCGCCCAGTCGAACGGCGCCGGCTCGACCAACCCGGCCCACATCGGCCTGTTCGAGATCCCGGTGCCGGCCGGCAGCTACCGGATCGAGGTGGAGGGCATCCACGGCGAGTTCGTCGACGGATCCAGCGTGGGCCCCGGGCTCTTCGTCATCGACCTGCCCGGCGACGCACCGGCGCCCAGCGCGCCCATCGCGGTCGCCGCCGGCGAGCACGAAAGCGGCCACGACGTCATTCTGATCGGCACCGCGCCGCGCTTCGACGATTTCGAGTCGGCGCCATGAGCGCGCACCGGCTCCTGCGCCCTGCATGGATCGCGCCCTGCGCGGCGATGCTCGTCGTCACCGGCTGCGGCGGGGGCGGCGGCGACGGCGGCGGGAACAACCCGCCCCCGGCCCTCAATATCGAGAACACCGCCGTCGCGGATGGCGTCATCGGCGTCGCCTACAGCCAGGGCATCGTCTCGAGTGGAGGCACGGGCACGCATGCGTTCTCGCTGTCCGGCACGCTGCCGGGCGGACTCAGCTTCGACACGGCCGACGGCGTCATCACCGGCACGCCCACGGGACCTGCGGGCGAATCGGACTTCAGCGTCACGGTCACCGATTCCGGCTCGCCGGCGCAGACGGACACGCAGGCGTACACGCTGCGGATCGCGGAGCCGATGGTGGCGGAATTCGGCACGCCGCCGTTGGCCGTGATCGGAGACCCCTACAGCCATGCCCTGAGCGCGAGCGGCGGCACGCCGCCCTATGTCTTCGCCGCCGACCTGCCGTCGGGACTTTCCATCGACGCGGACGGCGAGATCAGCGGCACGCCGGCGGCGAATGCGCGCACGGCCACCGGCGGCGCGACCATCACCGACAGCGCAAACCCGGAACAGGTCGCCAGCGATCCCTTCCGCGTGCGCGTGGAGCTCGGCGTCTCGACGGCCGCACTGCCCGATGCCATCGGCGGCGACGATTCGTATGGGGCGCAGCTGCAGGCAAGCGGCGGCCTGCCCGAATTCGCCTGGGAGATGACCGGCGGCACGGCGCCGGTCAACGTCAGTTCCGGCGGAACCGTCACCGGGCCGGTGGCGGCGACCTGCTCGCTGGCCAGTTACACGCTCGACGTGCGCGTCACGGACAGCGACGATCCCGCCCGGTCCGCCGAGCGCCAGGGCATCACGCTCGACGTGCTGCCGCGCGCCGTGAGCATACCCGCGACGTCCGCGCCGCCGGTCGCATCGCTCGGGCAGTCCTACAGTTTCCAGATCGAGGTGACGCCCGGTGTCGAGCCGTACGCGTTCGCGGTGACCGCGGGTGCGCTGCCCCCCGGCATCGCCCTGAACGCGGCGAGCGGCCTGCTGTCCGGCACGCCGAACGCCGGCGGCACGTTCCAGTTCACCGTCCGCGTGACCGACGATTGCGGGGAGTCCGACGCGGAAGCGCTTTCGCTCGTCGTGCGCGATGCCCCCGCCGGCCGCAACGACTCGACCGCGACCGCGACACCCGTCGGCAACGGCGCTATCGTCGCCTCCATCAGCCCGAGCGGCCACCCGAACACGGAATTCGCGCCGGACGAGGACTACTACGAAGTGCAGACGACGGCGACGTCCACGATCACGGTGGACCTCACGGGCCTCGGCGGCGGCGTCGACACGGTGGTCGAGCTCGTCAACGCCGCGGGCAACCGGCTCCAGACCTGCGGGCCGCCGCTCTACGACGAGGAGTGCATGAACGACGATCGCGTGCCGGGCAACCTCGACTCCCTGCTCGAGGTCCGCGTGACCGGCTCGACGACCTTCTACGTCCACGTCGTGGAATGGCGCGGCGACGCACGCCCGGACCTGCAGTACCAGCTCGAACTCAGCGGCATCAACTGAAAACCATGAAATACACGCTCCTCGCCACCGCGGCGCTCGCCGTCGCCTGGGCCGCGCCGCCGGCGCGCGCCGCCGACAACGGCCACAACATCGTCCTCGTCACGCTCGACGGCGTGCGCGTGCAGGAATTCTTCGGTGGGATGGACCCCGTGATCGCGAAGGCGCCGGAGGCCGAGTCCGGGATCTATGACGCCGAGGTCACCACGAAGCGATGGTGGCGCGAGACGCCCGAAGCGCGGCGCGAGGCGCTCATGCCGTTCATCTGGAAGACGCTGGCGCCGGCCGGCATCGTGCTCGGCAACCAGGCGAAGGGCAGCAAGGTCACGGTGCGCAACGACCAGTGGTTCTCCTACCCGGGTTACTCGGAGATCCTGACCGGGCAGGCGCAGCCCGACGTCAGGAGCAACGACCTCGTGCGCTACCCGCACCGCACGGTGCTCGAGTACGCGCTCGAGAAGATGTCCCTCCAGCCGACCGAGGTCGCGCAGATCGGCTCCTGGGACGGGTTCAAGTACGCCGCGTCCAGCCGCGACGGCGCGTTCTTCATGAGCGGCGCGCGCGATCCGGTGCCGGCCGCGCTCACGACGCCGGAGATGGACCTGTACAACGGCCTGCGGCAGGAGATCCAGCAGCTGTGGGAGGAGAGCAGCAACGACGTGCTGAGCTACCGCATCGGCCTCGAGTACATCCGCAAGCACCGCCCGCGCGTGCTGTGGCTCGGCATGTTCGGCGTCGCGCTCGCGT
>CAMLHR010000201.1 GCA_946479915.1 uncultured Lysobacter sp. | reverse complement strand
GCGCCGCTGACGGTCCCCGCGGGGAACGTCGCGCGCAACACGTCGGCGCAGGTCGTGCCCGGGGCCAGCGTGCCCGTGACCTCGCTGACGATGTGCATGACGTGGCTGTAGCGCTCGACCGCGAAGCGCTCGCCGACGCGCACCGTCCCCGGGGCGCTGATCCGGCCGATGTCGTTGCGCCCCAGGTCGAGCAGCATCAGGTGTTCCGCGCGCTCCTTCGGATCGGCCAGCAGTTCCGCCTCCAGCGCCCGGTCCTCCGCGGGGGTCGCGCCCCGCGGGCGCGTGCCCGCGATGGGGCGCACGGTCACGGTGTCGCCCTGGCGGCGCACGAGGATCTCCGGCGACGACCCCACCACCTGCATGTCGCCCACGTCGAGGAAGAACAGGTAGGGCGACGGGTTGAGCGCGCGCAGCGCGCGGTAGACGTCCACCGGCCGCGCCCGGAACGGCACCGACAGGCGCTGGCTCAGCACGACCTGGAACGCATCGCCGGCGCGGATGTAGTCCTGGACCCGCGCCACCGCCGCCATGAACGCGTCGCGGCCGAAGCCGGTCGTGAAATCGCCCTCGTCGACGGTGCCGGAATCGAGCACGTCGGGGTAGCCGGCGCCGGCGTGGCGCAGGCGGTGCACGAGCTGGTCCAGCCGCCGGTGCGCGCGCGCCATCGCCCGGGGTTCCGACGGGTCGGCATGCACGATGAGGTACAGCCGGCCCTTGAGGTTGTCGAAGACGGCGACCTCCTCGGACTGCATCAGCAGGATGTCGGGCGTGCCGAGCTCGTCCGGCATGCCCGCGCCGGCGAGCCGCGGCTCGATGTAGCCGATGCTCTCGAAGCCGAACCAGCCCACCAGCCCGCCGGTGAACCCGGGCAGGCCCTCGATGCGCGGGACGGCGTGCCGCGCGCGCAGGCGCTCGACCTCGGCGAACGGATCGTCCACCTCGCGCGCCTCGACCAGCTCGCCATCCTCGGTCACGACCAGCGTGTGGCCGGCGAACGCATACACGCGCCGCGCGGGCAGGCCGATGATCGAGTAGCGACCGAAGCGCTCGCCGCCCTCGACCGATTCGAACAGGTACGCGTTCGGCCCGTCGACCAGCTTCAGGTAGACCGACAGCGGCGTGTCGAGGTCGGAGAGGACCTCGCGCACGACGGGCACGAGGGTGTGCGCGGCGGGATCAGTGGCGCTTTCGGGCGATGGCATGCGGCATTTCCGTGGACGACGTCGGGGCGGGCGATGTGGCGTGCAGCGGCCACCATCGCCAGCCGGCGTCGGCAACAGGGAAATGCGGGTGGGCCCGGCGGGTCATGGCCGCGACTCTAGCAGCAACGGACAGCCCGCTGGCAAGTGCATGCGCACGCGCCGGGCGACGCAGTCGACGCGGAAACGCCGGGATTCCACGGGTTCGCCGTCGAGGTTGAGCACGAACGGCGCGTCCGCCTCGAGAACCACCCAGGGCAGGCGCGCGCGCACCGCCACGCGGTCCAGCGCAGCCTCGCGGCCCGCCGTCGCCAGCGCCGCGAGCATGGACCAGACCTTGCCCTCGAGGCCCGGCACGATCGTCAGGTCCAGCACGTCGTCGTCGAGCACCGCGTCCGGGCACAGCGCCTGGCCCCCGCCCGCCTGCCGCCCGTTGCCGATCCCCATCGCGATGAAGTCGCCCGACCAGTCGAACCCCGGGCCGTGGACGCGCGAGGACACCGGATCGATCCGGCCGAGTCTGGCGATGCCGGTGACGACGTAGGCGAGCCCGCCCAGGATCTTCTTCAGGCCCTCGCTCGTCGCGAGCGTCACCTGCGTCCCGAAGCCGGCGCTGGCCAGGTTCGCGCACCAGTGCGTGGAGGCGCCGCCCCGTGCGTCGCGGCTCTCGATGCGCAGCAGGTCGATGGGCCGCGCCGCGACCTCCCGCGCCACCGCCAGCGCCGCATGCACGTCTTCCGGGATGCAGGCCGCCATGGCGAAGTCGTTGGCCGTGCCCAGCGGCACCAGCGCGAGCGACGGCAGGTCGTCGGCGGTGTCGTCGCGGTGCGCCAGCGTCGTCGCCACCTCGCTGAGGGTGCCGTCCCCGCCGCACGCGACCACCGTGTCCACGCCGTCGGCGATCGCCTCGGCGACGTAGCGCTCGGCGTCGCCGGCTTCCCAGGTGACACGCACGCTGATGGCCACGCCGGCGTCGCGCATCGCGGCCACCGCGTCGCGCAGCGGGTCGTTGCCCGCGGCCTTGCCGTTGACCACCAGGCGCCAGCGCATGCGCGGCAGGCTAGCAGCCGGCTGTCACGGCACCGTCACCGACGGCGCGGACAATGGCCCCACATCGCAAGGACGACTGCCGGAGGCTGGATTGCCTCCACTTCTCTCCAGGCCGGCGCGCGCAGCGCCGGCTTTTTTGTGCGCCTCAGCGGACCGCGGCGACCGCTGCCTTCATCCGGCCGACCACGTCCGCGTAGTCGCGCGCACCGAAGATCGCCGAGCCGGCCACGAAGGTGTCCGCGCCCGCCGCGGCGATCCCGCCGATGTTGTCCGCCTTGACCCCGCCGTCGATCTCCAGCCGGATCGCCCGCCCGCTGCGGTCGATCATCCCGCGCACGCGGCGCAGCTTCTCGAGCGTCGAGGGGATGAAGGCCTGGCCGCCGAAGCCCGGGTTGACCGACATCAGCAACACCATGTCGAGGTCATCGAGCACGTAGTCGAGCACCTCGACCGGCGTGGCCGGGTTGAGCACCAGGCCGGCCTGGCAGCCGGACGCCCGGATCAGCTGCACCGTGCGGTGCACGTGCGCGCTGGCCTCCGGGTGGAAGCTGATCATGGTCGCGCCGGCCTTCGCGAAGTCCGGCACGATGCGGTCCACCGGTTGCACCATCAGGTGCACGTCGATCGGTGCGGTGACGCCGTGCTTCCGCAGCGCCTCGCAGACCATCGGGCCGATGGTGAGGTTGGGGACGTAATGGTTGTCCATAACGTCGAAGTGGACCCAGTCCGCGCCGGCCGCCAGGACGGCGTCGACCTCCTCGCCCAGGCGGGCGAAATCGGCGGACAGGATGGACGGGGCGATGACGGTGGGCTCCATGGGCCCAGTGTACGGCGCGGCTCCCCGCGGCGCCGCTTCGCCGTACACTGGCCGGCCCGCAACGGCGCGAGCCCCGCGTGGCCACGACGACCCTGCTCCAATCCGACCTCCCCGGCCTGGCCCTGGCCCATCGCGGCAAGGTCCGCGACGTGTTCGACCTGGGCGACGGGCACCTGCTCATCGTCGCGACCGACCGGCTGAGCGCGTTCGACGTGGTGCTGCCGGACCCGATCCCGGGCAAGGGCGCGCTGCTCACGCGGATCAGCAACTTCTGGTTCGAGCGCACCGCGCACCTGATGCGCAACCACCTGACCGGCATCGACGTCGCGTCCGTGCTGCCGGCCGGCGTGGACCCGGCGCCCTACCGCGACCGCGCCGTGGTCGCGAAGAAGCTGCGGCCGGTGCCGGTCGAGGCGATCGCGCGCGGCTACCTGATCGGCAGCGGCTGGAAGGACTACCAGCGCACCGGCCGGGTCAGCGGCATCGCCCTGCCCGACGGCCTGCGCCAGGCCGAACAGCTGCCGCAGCCGATCTTCACCCCGTCGACCAAGGCCGCGGTCGGCGACCACGACGAGAACATCGACTTCGACACC
>CAMLHR010000200.1 GCA_946479915.1 uncultured Lysobacter sp. | reverse complement strand
GGCGCCGACGACTACCTGGTCAAGCCCTTCCACGTCGAGGAGCTGCTGGCGCGCATCAACGCGCTGGTCCGCCGTGCGGCGGGCTGGAGCAAGCCGACCCTCGAGTGCGGTCCGGTCGTGCTGGACCTGGCGGCGCAGACCGTCAGCGTCGAGGGCCAGAACGTCGACCTGACCAGCTACGAGTACAAGGTGCTCGAGTACCTGATGATGCACGCGGGCGAGCTCGTGTCGAAGGCCGACCTCACCGAGCACATCTACCAGCAGGACTTCGACCGCGACTCGAACGTGCTCGAGGTGTTCATCGGCCGGCTGCGCAAGAAGCTGGATCCCGAGGGCACGCTCAAGCCGATCGAGACCGTGCGCGGCCGCGGTTACCGGTTTGCCATTCCGCGGAGCGGAGATTGAACGACCGCACGCGGAGCGGGGACTGATCGCATAGACTCCGCGTGATGCGGAACTGGGGTCGACCGCGCTCCCTGCAGTCGCGGCAATTGCTGGCCGCGAGCCTCGGGCTGGTCGCGTTCCTCGCGCTGGCCGGCTACGCGCTCGACCGCGCCTTCGTCGACACCGCCGAAAGCAACCTGCGCCAGCGCCTGCGCAGCTACGCGCTCGCCTACGTCGACGACATCGAATTCCTGCGCGACGGTTCGCTCTATGTCCCCGAGACGCAGCCCGATCCCCGCTTCGTGCGGCCCGGCGGCGGGTTGTATGCCGAAGTGGTGCTGCCCAACGGCCGCTGGCAGTCGCCATCCATGCAGGGGCCGCGGATCCCCGATGGCGCGATGCTCGCGCCGGGCGAGGAACTCTTCGACGGGCCCTTCGCGTTCACCGAACTCGACGGTTCGCCGGGCCAGGCCTACCGCTACGGCATGGGCCTGGTGTGGAGCGTGGAGGACCGGCCCGAAGCCGAGTTCCCGTACACGATCCATGTCCTCGAGGACACGTCCGCGCTGAGCCGGCAGATCACGGTGTTCCGCCAGGCGCTGTGGGGCTGGCTGGGCAGCGCCGGGCTGATCCTGCTGATGCTGCAGATGGTGGTGCTGCGCTGGAGCCTGCGCCCGCTGCGGCGCGTGGTCGCCGAGCTCACCCGCGTGCAGCGCGGTCTGGCCTCGCGCATGACCGAGCAGCACCCGCGCGAGCTCGAGCCGCTGACCGCGAGCATCAATGCCTTCATCGAGAGCGAGCGCGAGAACCTCGATCGCCACCGGCACACGCTCGCCGACCTGGCGCACAGCCTGAAGACGCCGCTCGCGGTGCTGCGCGCCCGCCTGGACAGCGAGGCCGGCGAGGCGGAACTGCGCGAGGAGCTGGACCTGCAACTGCGACGGATGAACGAGATCGTCTCGTACCAGTTGTCCCGCGCGGTTTCCGGCGGCCATGCGCTGTTCGCCCGGCCCGTGGCGATCGAGCCGCACGCCGAGCAGATCGTGCGCGGGCTGGAGAAGGTCTACGCCACCAAGGGCGTGCTCTGCGAATTCGACATCGACGGCGGCGCGCGCTTCCATGGCGAGGAGGGCGACCTGCAGGAGCTGCTCGGCAACCTGCTCGAGAACGCGTTCAAGTGGGCCGGGTCCCGCGTGCTGCTCACCGTGCGGCCGGGGGGCGCGGAACCGGGCCGGCGTCCCGGGCTGTGGCTGGCCGTGGACGACGACGGGCCGGGCATCCCGCCCGAAAAGGTGGACCGCGTGCTGCAGCGCGGCGTGCGCGGCGACGAGCGCGTCCAGGGCCATGGCATCGGGCTGGCCATCGTGCAGGACATCGTGCGCAGCTATCGCGGCACGCTCGACGTGTCGCAGGCGCCGGACCTCGGCGGCGCGCGCTTCGAGGTCGCGTTCCCGCCGGGGATCTAGCCCCCCATCGGCGACGGGCCGTAGAAGCGTTCGAGGTGCGCCGCCACGCGGGGCATCTCGCGCGCCAGCAACGCCGGGTCGCTGAAGTGGTACTCGGTGCACACGGCGAAGAATTCCTCCGGCGCTTCCGCGGCGTAGCCGTCGATGGCGGTCTCGCGTCCGGCATCGACCTCGGCCGCGAACCGGTCGTAGGCCTGCTGGAAGTCGCGCGCCCAAGCCTGCTGCCAGGCGCGCGGCAAGGGCGGGGTGCCGTCCAGCGCGCCGTCGAGGACGTCGACCTTGTGCGCCATTTCGTGCACCGCGACGCAGAAGCCGTCGCGCGGCGCGGCGAGGTCCGCCCGCACGTCGGCCCACGACAGCACCAGCGGTCCCGCGTCCCAGCTCTCGCCGGCCAGGTCGTCGTCCCATTCGTGCAGCACGCCGGCCGCGTCCACGTGCGTGCGGTTGACGCGGAACGCATCGGGATACACCAGCAGCTGCGACCAGCCGGCCAGGCCGCCCGCGCCGAACTCGAGCAGCGGCAGCGAGCACAGCGCCGCCAGGCAGGCGCGATCGGTGTCGTCGAGCGACAGCCCGCCCAGCGGGGTGATGGTCTTCCGGTGCAGGAAGGTCGCGGCGAGCACGGCCAGCCGCGTGCGGCGGTCCGCGTCGAGCGCGGCGACCCACGGCACGCGGGCCGTGACGGCGAGCCAGGTGGAGGGCGGGATCGGTTCGGGACGGAACAGCCGCCCCAGCGCGCGCAGCACGCTCAGGCCATCAGCGGAACATGCCGGGCAGGAAGCTGTGCCAGCGCGGTGCCTGCAGGCGGTTGCCCGTCGCCGTGGCGTCGCTGCCGCGGACGCTCGGCTGGCTGCGCACGGGCGCGGTGGCGGGCTTGCTCGTCCCGGGCACGGTCGCCTCGTCCTGCTTGTCCACCGCATCGGCCTTCGCCGCGGCGAGGTCCGCCGGGCAGTTGGCCGAATCGGCGGCCGAGAGGTGCTGCACGTCCCGCGCGACCGCCGCCGACATCGCGGCGGCGCACATGCAGCCCAGCAGGAAGGCGAGCAGCGGTCGGGTCATGGCGGCAGGGTCGGGGTCGCCGACCGGCGTGGACGTCGGCCCACTATAAACCCACGTGGGCGAGAATGGCGCCATGCACGACGAGCGGCGCCTGCTGGAGCGTCTGGGAGAGGGTCCCGTGTCCGGGGACGGGCTGGCGCGCGAGGCCGGCCTGACCCGGGCGGCGATCTGGAAGCGCATCGACGCCCTGCGCGGGGCGGGCGTGGAGGTGGATGCCGCGCCCGGTCGGGGTTACGTGCTGCGCCACCCGGTGAGCCTGCTGGACGGCGGGGCGATCCGGTCCCGGCTCGGGGCCGCGGGGGTGCCGGCATCGGACATGGCGTCGCTCGAGGTCGCCTGGTCGCTCGACTCGACCAGCAGCGAGCTGCTGCGCCGTCCCCCGCCGGCCGCGGGCGCGACCGTGCTGTTCGCGGAACGCCAGCCCGGCGGCCGCGGCCGGCGCGGCCGGACCTGGGCGTCGCCGCTGGCCGCGCACGTGTCGTTCTCCGTGTCGCGGCGCTTCGAGGCCGGGCTCGCCCGGCTGGGCGGCCTGAGCCTGGTGGCCGGCGTCGCCGTGGCGGAGGCGCTCGCGGACGCGGGCGTCGCCGGGATCGGCCTGAAGTGGCCGAACGACCTCGTCGTGGAAGACGCCGGCACGCTGCGCAAGCTCGGCGGCATCCTGGTCGAGGGCGGCGGCGAGCACGCGGGACCGGCGCACGCGGTCGTCGGGGTCGGGATCAACGCGAACAACTCGCTCGCCGACGCGCCGGAG
>CAMLHR010000199.1 GCA_946479915.1 uncultured Lysobacter sp. | reverse complement strand
GTCACGGGGTGACGCTCCTGTGGCTTTCCCGCAGAATCGTGGCGACTTCCCGCCGGGCACGCCGCCGGACCATGCCTGCGCCCCTTCCAACGCGTCAACCCGCGCCGCCCCTTGCCCCCGACCGCGCCGCGGGCTGGTTCGCGACGGCGCCGGGCCGCACGTTGCTGGCCTGCGAGGCCGGCGCGGTGCGCGAGGCGATGGGCGAGCGCCCGGGCCAGCCGTGGCTCTGGCTGGCGGCCGCCCCGGGCGGCCAGGAGGTCGCCGGGCGCGGCGTGCGCCTGTCGGTGGACGGAAGCGCCTGGTCGGGCGACGTGCGCTGCGCCTTCCCCTTGCCCTTCTGCAGCGAGTCGTTCGGCGCCGTGGTCCTGCAGCACGTCGCGGACCTGCCGGTGGACGATGCGACGCTGCTGGACGAATGCGCGCGGGTCCTGGTGCCCGGCGGCCACGCCTGGCTGTTCGCGCTCAATCCGTTGACGCCGTACCGGCGGCACTGGTGGGGGACGCCGCTGGTGACCCGCGAGCCGCTCACCTGGCGGCGGCGTTTGCGCGCGGCCGGCCTGGATCCCGAACCGGTGTCCACCGGCCTGGGGCCGCGCTGGACCGTGGCGGAGGTCGACCAGCGCCAGGACGGGCCGGGCCTGCGCGCCGCCTGGCTGCTGCGCGCCCGCAAGCGCGTGGCGGCCGTCGTCCCGCCGACGCCCGTCGCGGCGCTGCGCTGGCAGCCGGGCCTGTCCGCATGAAGGCGGTGGAGGTGCACACCGACGGGGCCTGCCTGGGCAACCCCGGACCGGGTGGCTGGGCGGCGCTGCTGCGCTACGGACCGCGCGAGCGCGAGCTCGCCGGGGGCGAGCCGGACACGACCAACAACCGGATGGAGCTGATGGCGGCGATCGTCGCGCTGGAGACGCTGAGCGAGGGCTGCAGCGTGGTGCTGCACACCGATTCGCAGTACGTGCGCCAGGGGATCACGCAGTGGCTCCCGGGCTGGCTGCGCCGCGACTGGCGCAACGCGGCCGGCGCCCCGGTCAAGAACCGCGACCTGTGGGAGCGCCTGCACGCCGCCTGCCACCGCCATCGCATCGACTGGCGCTGGGTGAAGGGGCATTCCGGCGATCCGGACAACGAGCGCGTGGACGCGCTCGCGCGCGCGCAGGCGGTGCGCCAGCGCGACGCACTGGCGGCGTTGCGCTAGGCTGTCGCCGTGCGCCAGATCGTCCTCGACACCGAAACCACCGGCCTGAGCTGGGAGAAGGGCAACCGCGTGGTCGAGATCGGCTGCGTCGAGCTGCTCGAACGGCGCCCCACCGGCCGCACGTTCCACCGCTACCTCAACCCCGGCGTGGCGTTCGAGCCCGGCGCGCAGGAGGTCACGGGCCTGACACTGGAGTTCCTCGCCGACAAGCCGAAATTCGAGGCGGTGGTGGACGAGTTCCTCGCGTTCATCGAGGGCGCGGAGCTCGTGATCCACAACGCCGCGTTCGACGTCGGATTCCTCGACAACGAGCTGCGGCTGGCGGGCGCCCGCTTCGGGTGCATCGCCGACCGCTGCCAGGTGGAGGATTCGCTGCTGCTCGCGCGCCAGCGCTTCCCGGGCCAGCGCAACTCGCTCGACGCGCTGTGCCGCCGGCTCGGCGTGGACAACTCCCACCGGCAGCTGCATGGCGCGTTGCTCGACGCGCAGCTGCTGGCCGAGGCCTACCTGGCGCTCACGTCGGGGCAGGGCGAGATCGGCTTCGAGCCGGCCGCCGCCCCCGCGACCGCCGTGCCGGTCCGCTTCGCCGCGGCCGCGGCCGGCCCGCGCCCGCGCGTGGCGCCGACCCCGGGGGAAATCGCCGCGCACGAGGCGCGCATGGCGAAGATGGCCAGCCGGGGCCGTTGCGTGTGGCGGGAACTGGAAGCGGTCGCCGAGGACGAGCCGGCGCTGGCGATGGCGACGGCCTAGTTCCGGCGCACCAGCACCACGGTCACGTTGTCCGACCCGCCGCCGTCGAGCGCGGCCGCGACCAGGCTGTCCACGCATTCCTGCGCGCTGCAGTCGTTGTCCGCCAGCACCTGTGCGATCCGGCCGTCGTCCACTTCCTCGGTCAGGCCGTCGCTGCACAGCAGCAGCTGCATGCCCGGGCGCAGTTCGCCGGTCATGGTCTCGACGTTGAGGTCGGCGGGGTCGGTGACGCCGAGCGCCTGGGTCACGACGTTGCGATGGGGATGGTGGCGGGCCTGTTCGTGCGTGATCGCGCCCTGGGCGATCAGTTCCTGCACGTAGCTGTGGTCCTGCGAGAGCTGCGCGAGCTGGCGGTCGCGCCACAGGTACACCCGGCTGTCGCCGACCCACGCCACCTCGAACCGGTTGCCGTCCACGCGCACGGCCACGACCGTGGTGCCCATGGGCAGCGTGTCGTTGCGCCGCCGCGAGATGCGGATGATCTCCTCGTCGGCGATCCGGATGGCCTGCGCCAGCGCCTTGCCGCTGCGCACCTCGCGGACGATGGTCTCGCGGGCCAGCGCGCTGGCCACCTCGCCGTACTCGTGGCCGCCCATGCCGTCGGCCACCAGCCACAGCCCGAGCTCGCTGTCGCCGTAGTAGGTGTCCTCGTTGAGCACGCGGCGCAGCCCGACGTGGGTGAGGTGTCCGAATTCGATCATGCGGCGATGTTGCCCGAAGTGGACGCCCCGTGGTTGTGGTCCCCGTCGCTTTCCATGAACGCGGGCGGGGGGCGCGGCCGGCCCGCCGCGGCAACGAAAAACGCCCCGGGCGGGGCGTCTGGCGTGCCTGCGGCTGGCGGAGAGGGGGGGATTCGAACCCCCGAGGCGCTATAAACGCCTGCCTGATTTCGAGTCAGGTACATTCAACCGCTCTGCCACCTCTCCGGTGTCCCGCGCGGGCCGGGAATGATAAAACTGCGGACTCCCCACCGCAATGGTCGCCTGCATGGCCGAACTCCTGGTCCCCGTCTCGTACGGCGAGCTGCTCGACAAGATCGCCATCCTGCAGATCAAGTCCGAGCGCATCGCCGACCCGGCCAAGGTCGCCAACGTCCGGCGCGAGCTCGCCGCGCTGGAGAAGACCTGGCTGGCGCATCCGGCCGCGGTCCAGGACATCGCCCGGCTGCGCGCCGATCTCAAGGCGGTCAACGAGCGCCTCTGGGACATCGAGGACGACATCCGCGACAAGGAGCGCGCCAAGGCGTTCGACGAGGAATTCATCCGGCTCGCGCGCAGCGTCTACGTGCAGAACGACGAGCGTGCGCGCCTCAAGCGCGAGATCAACACCGCGCTCGGGTCCGAGTTCGTCGAGGAGAAGTCGTACGCCGACTACGGCGCCGGGCCGGACGCGTAGCGCTCGAACGCCGAGACCGCGTCGTCCACGGTCACCAGGTCCATCACGCCCTCGCGCTGGATGCGCGTGCCCCAGCGCAATCCGGTCGCCGGCACGCCCATGTACTTGCGCGCGGCGTCGTCGTAGCGGTCCACGCAGAAGCGCCGGTCCGAGTAGGGCCCGCTGCGTGCCGGGTTGGTGGCGGCGTGCAGGCCCAGCACCGTCGTGCCCATCGCGTTCGCGATGTGCATCGGCCCGCTGTCGGGGGTGAGCAGCAGGTCGCCGCGCGCCAGCAGCGCGGGCAACTGTTCCAGTGTGTCGCGGCCGATCAGGTCCAGCGCCGGCATG
>CAMLHR010000198.1 GCA_946479915.1 uncultured Lysobacter sp. | reverse complement strand
CCAGGAACCAGAAGATCGCCGGCCAGTCGCTCCAGCCCAGGATCCAGCCGCCGATCACCGGCGCGATCGCCGGCGCGACGCCGAAGATCATCGACACCTGCGCCATCAGCCGCTGCGCGTCGTCGCCGTGCAGCACGTCGCGGATCACCGCGCGCCCGACGATCAGGCCGACGCCCGCCGACAGGCCCTGCACCGCGCGGAACGCGAGCAGCGTCGTCAGGTCGGTCGCCAGCGCGCAGCCCACGGAGGCCAGCGCGAACACCACCAGCCCGGTCAGGATCACGCGCCGCCGGCCGATCGCGTCGGACAGCGGCCCGTGCACCACGCTCATCACCGCGTAGGCGATGAGGTAGACGCTGATGGTCTGCTGCATCGCCACCTTGTCCGCGCCGAGCTGGTCCCCGATGGCGGGGAACGCCGGGAAGATCGTGTCGATCGAGAACGGCCCGAACATGGCCAGGCCGCCCAGGAGCAGGGCGAGCCGGCGGAGGGGCACCGCCGCGGGCGGGCTGGAAGGGGTCTGGCTCAGGGGGAACTCCGGGCGCGAAGGATGAATGCTAGCGGGGTCCCAACCGAATCTGAACCGCCGGGCGCGACCGCGTCCGTTTCACCTGTCCTTCACCGTATCGATAAAGACCACATCCACTGCCACGGCCTGGGGGAGGCTGACATGGGAGTCGAGGAGGGAGACGAGCCAACGCCCGACGGCCGGGTCGGGACCATGCTGATCGCCAACGCCTTCCACCTGGCGCTGGGCATGGTGTTCCTGGCCCTCGGGGTGGCCGTGCTGCTCGACACGGGCATCCTGCTGGCCACGGCCGGCGGCTCGACGGCGGTGATCGGGGCCCTGGCGGGCAACCTCGCCATCGCGCTGGGGCTGGTGGCCGTCGGGGGCGCGCACCTGCGCCTGGCGGCCCGGCACTGGACCTTCCGCTTCCGCGGCGATGCCGTGAGCCTGGCGGGCCCCCCGCTGCATCCGATGACGACCAAGGACGAGCGCAAGGCGCGCGCCCGCGACTTCCTGCGGATGATGATCCGGACCGGGGTGAAGGCGCCCCCGATGCCGGGCGGCCTGGTCGGCGAATTCGTGAACGTGGTGGCGCCGCACCTCAACCTGGCGCAGGCGCCGATCCGGCTCCACGCCTACCGGCAGCTCCGGCGCGCGCTGAACCTCGTGCTGGTCCTGGTCGGCGTGGTGATGGCCTGGATCGTGGCCGACCCGACGGTGTTCCCGGTCATGGCGGCTTTCTACTTCCTCGTCGCCGTGGCGGTGCTGCGGCCGGACGAGGTGTTCCGGCCGCAGGCCGATCCGGCGGACCTGGAGGAGGCCCTGGAGTCGCCGCTGCCGCACCCCGGCCGCGCGGTGGCGCTGCTGGTGCTGGCGGTCCTGGCCCCGGCGGGGCTGAGCTACCTGGCCTCGGGCGGGATCGCCCTGCCCGGCCCCTGGCTGGCGGCGATGGACGGGCTGGCCCTGCCGACCCTGGCCATCGCGCTGCCGGCGCTGGGCGGCTGCGCGCTGTACTTCGTGGCGCTGGGCCGGCAGACCCGCGGGCTGAAGGAGTCCGAGGGCTCCAAGTGGGGGAGCACCCAGCCCTACGCGCTGCCGGAGGTGTCGCAGGGCCTGGTGCGGCACATCTACGACCGGCTGCCGGCCTCCGGCACGCTGCTGTCCTGGCGCTTCGACAAGCGCGAGGAGGCCCTGTACGCGGGCTTCCTGGCCGAGGGCGAGGCGACGCTGGAGCCGACCGAGGAGGCCGACTCGCTGGCCAGCGCGCTCGCCGACGCCTGGCGGTCCCCGTCCAGCCGCGCGCTGCTGCAGCTCGACGGCGCCGGGCTGCTGCTGGGCCTGGCCGGTGGCTGGTTCGCCTGGCTGGCGGCCAGCCAGGGCAGCCTGTTCCAGGCCGCGATGGCGCTGGGCCTGGTGGCGGCCGCGCAGTCCTGCATGGCGTCCGCGCACAAGCTGTGGAAGCGCGCGGATTTCATGTCGCTGGTGTACGAGGTGGACATCGAGGCGACCTACCTCGAGAACGACATCCCGCCGCCGCGGCCCGGGCCCGGCCGCATCCACGTCGGCAGCCTGCGGCCCGACAGCGAGCTGCAGCTCACCTCGGGCAACGTCCGGGTGCGCGTGCTGCGCATGACCAGCGTCCAGTTCGAACCGCGCGGCCGCCGGTTCGTGACCGGGATCGAGCTGGACATCGGCGAGAGCACCCGGCTGGCGACCGCGGTGGACGACTACCACGCCCAGGTGCTCGCGGGGCGCTCGACGTTCCTGATGACGCAGGACCTGCTGCAGGCCTGAGCCCGCGCCGCGCGGGATATAATCGCGGGGCAAGCACGCGGTGGGAGAAGCGGCAGCCATGTCCCTGCATGGCGGTGCCGCTGCCGAAGGCGCAACGCCCGTAATCGCTCAGGCCGAACGACCGCCGCGGACACACAACTCTGGAGAGACCGGCCGCCTGGGATGCCAGGCGCCACCGGCGCCGAAGGGGCAAGAAGCCGGACTCCTCCCCCGCGGCTTCCAAACTCTCAGGCAAAAGGACAGAGGGGCACTCATTCCTTTCCTTCGAGTGGCCCCATGTCCCCGACGTCCCGACTCCCGCTCCGCGACCTCGAACACCACGACGCGTTCCTCGAGCGCCACATCGGCCCCAACGACGCCGAGATCGCGCGCATGCTCGAGGTGGTCGGCCACGACTCGCTCGACGCGCTGACCGACGCGATCGTCCCGGCGAAGATCAAGTCCGCCGCGCCGCTGGACCTGCCGCCGCCGATGAGCGAGGTGGACGCGATCGCGAGGATCCGCGACCGCGCCGGCCGCAACCGCGTCTTCCGCAGCTTCATCGGGCAGGGCTACCACGGCACGCACACGCCGAACGTCATCCTGCGCAACATCCTGGAGAACCCCGCCTGGTACACGGCGTACACGCCGTACCAGGCCGAGATCTCGCAGGGCCGGATGGAAGCGCTGATCAACTTCCAGACGATGTGCGCGGACCTGACCGGCATGGAGATCGCCAACGCGTCCCTGCTGGACGAGGCGACCGCCGCGGCCGAGGCGATGACCCTGGCGAAGCGCTCGGCGAAGGCGAAGGGCAACGTCATCGTCGTCTTCGGCGACGCGCACCCGCAGACCATCGCGGTGATGCGCACCCGCGCCGAACCGCTCGGCCTGGTGGTGAAGCTGGCCGACTCCGCGGAATCGTGGGACGAGGCGATCGCCGCGGACGACTACTTCGCCGTGCTGATCCAGTACCCCGCGAGCACCGGCTGGGTGCTCGACTGGAGCGACGAGGTCACCAGGATCCACGCGAAGGGCGCGCTGGCGATCTTCGCGACCGACCTGCTGGCACTGACGCTGCTCAAGCCGCCGGGCGAGATGGGCGCGGACATCGTCGTCGGCAACACCCAGCGCTTCGGCGTGCCGTACGGCTTCGGCGGGCCGCACGCGGCGTTCATGGCCTGCCGCGATGCGTACAAGCGCTCCATGCCCGGTCGCCTGATCGGCGTCTCGGTGGACACCGAGGGCAACCCCGCCTACCGCCTGACCCTGCAGACGCGCGAGCAGCACATCCGCCGCGAGAAGGCCACGTCCAACATCTGCACCGCGCAGGTCCTGCTGGCGGTGATGGCCAGCATGTACGCCGTGTACCACGGCCCCGACGGCCTGG
>CAMLHR010000197.1 GCA_946479915.1 uncultured Lysobacter sp. | reverse complement strand
GCCGCCGAGGCCAAGGCCATCCTGCGCGACGCGATGACCCGCTACGCCTCCGCCCCCGCGGAAGCCAAGCCCCCGTTCTGACCGCCCGCCGGTGGGAGCCGCTTCAGCGGCGAAATCCCTCAGGCCGCGACCGACGCGGCCCGCTCGACCGTCGGCCGGATCCGCTCCCACTGCGCCTCGATCCCCGCCGCGTGCCGGCGCCACTTCTCCGGATCCGGCCTGGACATCGTCGAGCGCGACAGCGGCAGGTCCGGCCCGAGCGGCCGGTCCCAGTCGATGCCGGCCCACTCGCACAGGCGGTCGACCTCGGCCTGCGGATCGGCGAGCAGCCGCGCGTAGTCGGCGGCGATCCACTCGTCCGGGCCGAGCGCCGCCAGGTCGTCGAGCATGACCCGCGTGGCCGTGTCCCATTGCGCGGACACGACTTCCTCCAGCGGCCGGCCGACGAGTTCGCGCCAGCCCGGCACCAGCAGGAACGACCACGGCGTGCCGGTCCAGCCCGGCAACTGCGCGTACATGCGGAACCCGCCCTGCTGCCAGCCGTCGAGCATGCTGCCGAGCACCTGGCGCGGGTCGCGGTGCAGGTAGATGAAGCGCGCGCCCGGGAACACCGCGCGCAGGAAGGGAATGCGCAGCGCGTTCTTCGGCGTCTTCTCGAGCATCCGCACGCGCGCGCCCGGCGCCGGCGGGCGGCCGTCGCGGTCGCGCAGCGCCGCATGGAAGCGTGCGCGCAGCGCCGCCGCGATCTCCGGTGACGCGTCGGCCTCGGTGAGCCGGTTGGAGTCGTAGCCGCGGTGCGCGGGATCGAGCGGCTGGAGGCCCTCGATCAGCAGGTGGCTTTCATTGCCGATGGTGTGCAATCCCGGCGCGCGCGACAGCGTCTCGAACAGCAGGGTCGACCCGGAGCGCGGCGCGCTCACGATGAACACCGGGCGGTCGAACGCCGGATCCTCGTCGCGGGGCGCCGCGCGGGCCGGTCCCGGCGGCGCGGCCGGGCGCGCCTCGGCCCCCGGCTGCAGCCGGTATTCGCCGTCCTCGTGCGTCCTGTCGGCCACGCCGGCCTGGAAGATCCAGGTCTCCAGGCAGAGGAACATGCCGATGCCGTTCTTGAGCTGCACCTCGTTCGCGCCGCGCGCGAGCAACACCGCGCGGGCCTCGTCGAGCAGGGCGCGGTAGCGCGGCCAGCCGTCGCGGTCGGTGCCATGCGCCGCCCACAGGCCGTGCCAGCGCCGGGTGAGCTGCAGCAGCCCCTGCTGCACCGACGCCAGGTTCGGGTGCGGCTGGGCCTCGTTGAGCAGGAACACGATGTGCTCGCGCATCTCCCACGGCGTCATCACCTGCGGCAGGTTCGTGCGCTCGTAGTCCAGGCGCGGGGTCGCGCCGGGGGCCGGCGGCACGTGCCGGGCACGCCAGTCGGGACGCGGCTGGCCGGGCGCGCGCCCGCTGGCCACGTGCTCCCAGAACGCATCGCCGCCCACCGTGTCCACCACCAGGTGCACGCGCTGGTTCTCGTCCTCGTTCAGCACGTTGTGCATCCGCCAGGTGTCGAAGATCCAGCACTCGCCGGGGGCCATGTTGACCTCGGCGTTGCCGCACTGGAACCGCACCGACGGCGTGGTGATGATCGGCACGTGCACGCGCATGTGCTCGCGCCAGTAGTAGTTGGTGTCGACGTGCGGCGTCACTTCCGCGTTGCCGGACAGGCGCATCAGCCGCGAGCGGCCCCAGGTGCCGCCGATCGTCGCCATCACCTGCTGGATGTAGGGCGACTGCGACAGCCAGGGGGTGGGCCTCATCGCGCCGGCGAAGCCGTCGCTCTCCGGGTCGCCGCCGACGGTGACCAGGGTGCAGGCGTCGTTGCCGGGGAAGCCCTGAGGGTGCGGGCGCCAGGCCTCGTCGGGAAGCGCCAGGACCTCCGCCCGCAGCGCCTCCACGTCGAAGGACAGCGGGAGCTGGACGAAGGGAACCTGCAGTTTCATAGGGCGCCCATGGTACCAGTCAGGGCGCCTTGCTCACCCCGCGCGAGGACACCAGGCCGACCAGCCGCGCCACCACCATCGCCATGTACATGACGCCGGCGACCATCTCGAGCATCGCCAGCGCCCGCGCCGCCGGGGACAGCGGCAGCACGTCGCTCAGCCCCGTGCTGGAGAGGATGCTGAAGCTCAGGTACAGCAGCTCCATCCACCCGCGCGGCTCCTCCGGCTCGAGCGCGCCGGTGAAGCTGCCGGGGAACTGCAGCTGGCAGGCCGCGAACGCGTAGGCGAACGCCCAGGCCAGCAGGGTGAAGGTGGCCCCGATCGCGAACAGGTCGTCCAGGGTCACCCGCGAGTCGCCGAGCATGTAGGCGGTCAGGGTCGCCGCCGCGTACAGGTAGAGCAGCGCTTCGAGCACGTAGCCGGCCGCCTGCCATTCCGCGTGCGACTGCAGGGCCGCGCCGACGGACAGGCCCACCGCGGGCACCGCCAGCAGCCAGCCGATCCAGTTGATGCCGGGATTGCGGTTGACGATCCACACCGACAGCGCCAGCACGAGCATGCCGAACGCGCCGAACACCGCGCGGCCGACGACGTCCTGCAGCAGCGGGTAGAGCACGATGCCGAGCAGCTGGACGGACAGCAGCACCGCCGACGGATGCTTCTCCATCCAGTCGCGCGTTTGCGCGAAACGGCCAGCGGGCTGGTCGGCGCCGGCGCTCATCCGGGCCGGTAGACCTCGCCGCCGGCCCGACGGAACTCGGCGGCCTTCCCCGCCATGCCTTCCTCGACCGCGGCCTGGTCGCGCACGTCCTGCGTGATCTTCATCGAGCAGAAGTGCGGCCCGCACATCGAGCAGAAGTGCGCCAGCTTGTGCGCGTCCTTCGGCAGCGTCTCGTCGTGGAACTCCTTCGCCTTCTCCGGGTCCAGGCCCAGGTTGAACTGGTCCTCCCAGCGGAACTCGAACCTCGCCTTGCTCAGGGCGTTGTCGCGCACCTGCGCGCCGGGATGACCCTTGGCCAGGTCCGCCGCGTGCGCGGCGATGCGGTAGGCCATCAGCCCGTCGCGCACGTCCGCGCGGTTCGGCAGGCCCAGGTGCTCCTTCGGCGTGACGTAGCAGAGCATCGCGCACCCGTACCAGCCGATCATCGCCGCGCCGATCGCGCTGGTGATGTGGTCGTAGCCGGGCGCGATGTCGGTCGTCAGCGGACCGAGCGTGTAGAACGGCGCCTCGCCGCACTCGGCCAGCTGCTTGTCCATGTTCTCCTTGATGAGCTGCATCGGCACGTGCCCGGGGCCCTCGACCATCACCTGCACGTCGTGCTCCCAGGCCACCTGCGTCAGCTCGCCCAGGGTCTCGAGCTCGCCGAACTGCGCCGCGTCGTTCGCGTCCGCGATGCTGCCCGGGCGCAGGCCGTCGCCCAGCGAGAAGGCCACGTCGTAGGCCTTCATGATTTCGCAGATCTCCGCGAAGTGCGTGTAAAGGAAGTTCTCGCGGTGGTGGGCCAGGCACCACTTGGCCAGGATGCTGCCGCCGCGCGAGACGATGCCCGTCACCCGCTTCGCGGTCAGCGGCACGTAGCGCAGCAGCACGCCGGCGTGGATCGTGAAGTAGTCCACGCCCTGCTCGGCCTGCTCGATCAGGGTGTCGCGGAAGATCTCCCAGGTCAGTTCCTCGGCGCGGCCGTCGACCTTCTCCA
>CAMLHR010000196.1 GCA_946479915.1 uncultured Lysobacter sp. | reverse complement strand
GTGGCCTACCTGGTCGGCCTGCGGACCACGGCCGGCGAGGCCTCGGTCGGGAACGTGGTGCTGCTGGTGATGCTCGCCGAGGCCGCGATCGGCCTGGGGCTGCTGGCCGCCATCCTCGTCCGCCCGGGCGTCTCCCACCTGCGCCGTTCGATCGGCATGGTCGCCGACTACACGACCCTGGCGACGCTGATGTCGCTGGAGCCGCAACTGCTGGCCCCGCTGTACGTGCTGATCCTCTGGGTCACCATCGGCAACGGCCTGCGCTACGGCACGACCTACCTCTATTCCTCCGCGTCCATCGCCTGCGCGTCGTTCCTGGTGGTCGTGGTCGGCTCGGCGTACTGGCGCGGGCAGCCGTACCTGGCCGCCGGCCTGTGGATCGGCCTGATCGCCATCCCCGCCTACCTCTCCTCGCTGCTGAGGACCCTGCAGGAGGCCATCGCCGAGGCGAAGCGGGCGAACGAGGCGAAGAGCCGGTTCCTGGCCACCATGAGCCACGAGCTGCGTTCGCCACTCAACGGCATCATCGGCATGGCGGAACTGATGCACGGCACGCGGCTGGCGCCCGAGCAGCGCGAGTACGCCGAGGTGATCCACACCTCCGCACAGTCGCTGCTGCTGCTGGTCAACGACATCCTCGACATCTCCGCGATCGAGGCGGGCAAGATCGAGCGCAAGGACGTCGACTTCGACCTGCAGGAACTGTTCGGCCGCCTCAAGAAGATGCTGCAGCCGCTGGCGGAGGCGAAGGGCCTGGCGTTCAACGTCGAGTTCGGCGAGGACGTGCCGGTGCGGCTGCACGGGGACAGCACGCACCTGACCCAGGTGCTGCTCAACCTGCTGCACAACGCGGTCAAGTTCACCGACGAGGGGGCGATCGCGCTGACCGTCTCCCGGCTGGACGGCGACGCCGGGTCGGTGCGGCTGCGCTTCACCGTGCGCGACACCGGCATCGGCGTGCCCGGGCAGGACAAGGACCGGATCTTCGTGGCGTTCGAGCAGCTCGACATCGGCCCGGCGCGGCGCTACGGCGGCACGGGCCTGGGCACGACCATCGCCAGGACGCTGACCCAGATCCTCGGCGGCGAGATCGGCCTGGAGCCCAATCCGGGCGGCGGCAGCATCTTCTGGGTCGAGCTGCCGATGCGCCTGCAGGACATGCCCGCGACGCTCGAGGCCGCCCAGGACGCGGCCCGGGACAACGTCATCGCCTTCGACGACCCGTTCCTGCGTCACCGCAGCCGGGTCAGCCCGCTCAACGTGCTGATCGCCGACGACCAGTCCGCCAACCGCAAGGTGCTCGTGCGCATCCTCGAGCGCGCCGGCCACCGCATCAAGGCGGTGGAGGACGGGGAGCAGGCGCTGGAGGAACTGGAGAACACGCGCTTCGACCTGGCGGTGCTGGATATGCACATGCCGGGGCTGAGCGGCCTGGACACCATCCGCCAGTTGCGCTTCATGCAGGCCGGCTACCCCAGGCGCACCCCGGTGATCGTCCTCAGCGCGGATGCGACGATCCAGGCTTCGACCGCCGCGAGCGAGGCGGGGGCCAACGCGTTCCTGACCAAGCCGATCGTCACCGGCCGCCTGCTCGAGACGATCGCCGAGGTCGTCAACGCCAACAAGCTGCCGGCCATGCGCACCATCAGCGACGTGGCGCGGCCGTCCACCAATCCGGTCGTGCTGCAGGAGCTGGCGGACATGGGGCTGGGCGAGGACTTCCTCGCCAGCTTCGTCGAGGAGTGCCTGAAGGACGCCGCCCGCTGCCAGGACTCACTGGCGAAGGCGGCCGCCGGTCAGGACTGGACCGAGTTCCGCGAAGTCGCCCATGCGCTCAAGGGCGTCGCCGAGAACCTCGGCGCCAGGACGATCGCCGAGCGCTGCCACCAGGCCATGAACGCGAACGACGACCTGCTCGCCCGCGATGCGCGGAAGATCGTGGCCGAGATGTCCGGCCAGCTCGACGCGGTCGCCGAGCTGAGCCGGAAGGAAGTCGCCCGGTTGACCCGGCCGGGCAAGGCCTCGGATATCCCCGATATTTCCTGACACCGCGGGCTACGCCAGCGCCTGCGCCCCCGCTTCCAGCGTGCGGCGCTGCTGCGCCCGGACCAGCCGTTCCATCGTCTTCAGGCCACGCTCGTTCAGGCGCATGGCGGCATCCACCCACTCGGTGGTCACCGACAGCAGCTCGTCCAGCGTGACCGGCCGGCAGGCCTGGCGCACGGTGTTCATCGCACGCAGCGAGTTCCCGATGCGCTGCTGCTTCTTGACCAGGTCGCGTGCGGCCTGCAGGCCCTCGCCGCGCGGCACGACCATGTCCACGACGCCCATGTCGAACAGTTCCTCGGCCGAGTAGACGCGGCCGTTGAGCATCATGCGCTCGGCCTGCACCGGCGAGACGCGGCGGCTCAGGAACGTGTAGGCGCCCATCCCGGGGAACAGGTCGAACAGGACTTCGGGGAAGCCCATGCCGGTGCCTTCCTCGGCGATGATCGTGTGGCAGCACAGCGCCGCCTCGAACCCGCCGCCCAGGGCGTCGCCCTGCACGACGGCGATGCTGTGGACGCGGTCGTCGTAGAGGCGGTAGAGGTTGTAGGCGACCTCGACGCACAGCTTGGCGTAGTCGAGCAACCTGCCGCGGTTGCCGTTGCGGATCAGGGTCGAGAACAGGGCGAGGTCGCCGCCCAGGTTGAACACATCGGCATCCGATGCCAGGACGAGGTGGTGGACGCCGGTCGGCTGCTTGTCGGCGGCAAGCGTCCGGCGGAGTTCCTCCTGCGCGCGCTTCATTTCCTGCAGCAGGCGTTCGGAGAAGCACGGGTTGTAGGACGCCGGCGTGTTGGCGTGCATGTGGAGCCAATGGCTACGACCGGTCGGGTCGGCCTCATGGCGGAAGAGGGGCGGGTCGCGATCGAGGTGAAGACGCGCAAGGTTGGACATGACTGACTCCCATGGGTGATCCGAGGCATTGACGCCGAAAGGATGCTACACCCACGGGTTCAGGCACGCTCGGGGCGTGCTGTCAAGTGGCCGGCCGAAACCAGCGGGGTTTCAGCGTGCCGGGGCGTCCCGGAGCTCGCGCCGGAGGATCTTGCCGACGTTGGTCTTGGGCAGCTCCGTGCGGAACTCGACCACCCGGGGCTGCTTGTAGCCGGTCAGGTTCTCGCGCGCGTGGGCCTTGACCTGCTCGGCGGTCAGCGAGGGGTCCTTGCGCACGACCACCACCTTGACCGCCTCGCCGGACTTCTCGTCCGGCACCCCGACCGCGGCGACCTCGAGCACCCCCGGGAGCATGGCGATCACGTCCTCGACCTCGTTCGGGTACACGTTGAACCCCGAGACCAGGATCATGTCCTTCTTGCGGTCCACGATGTAGAAGAAGCCGTCCGCGTCCATGCGCGCCATGTCGCCGGTGTGCAGCCAGCCGTCGGCGTCGATCACCTCGGCGGTCTCCGCCGGGCGTTGCCAGTAGCCCTTCATCACCTGCGGCCCGCGGATGCACAGTTCGCCCACCTCGCCGACGGGCAGCATCGCGCCGTCCTCGTCCTTGATGCACGCATCGGTGGAAGGGACCGGCAGGCCGATGGCGCCGTTGTACTCGGCCAGGTCCATCGGGTTGATGCACGCGGCGGGCGAGGTCTCGGTGAGGCCGTAGGCCTCCACCAGGGTGACGCCGGTGACGCGCTTCCAGCGTTCGG
>CAMLHR010000195.1 GCA_946479915.1 uncultured Lysobacter sp. | reverse complement strand
GGCGATCACCCGGCGCGCGCGCTCGACGATTTCCTGGCCGACGGGCGTGAGCATCACCCGGCGCGGGGTGCGCTCCACCAGCGCGACCCCGAGTTCCTCCTCGAGCTTGCGCACCTGCGTGGACAGCGTCGGCTGGCTGACGAAGCTGGCCTCGGCGGCGCGACCGAAGTGCCGGTGGTCGGCGAGGGCCACCAGGTACTTCAGGTCGCGCAGGTTCATGCGGCGGCGCGCTCTGCCGGCGCCGACGTCCGGATGAGGTGGTCGAACGCGCTGAGCGCCGCGGTGCACCCCGCGCCCATCGCGATCACGATCTGCTTGTACGGCACCGTGGTCGCGTCGCCCGCGGCGAACACGCCGGGCACCGACGTCGCGCCACGCTCGTCGATGAGGACCTCGCCGCGCGGGCTGAGGTCCACCACGCCCTCGAGCCATTCGGTGTTGGGCAGCAGGCCGATCTGCACGAACACGCCGGCCAGCGCCACCCTCCTCGATTCGCCCGACTTGCGGTCCGTGTAGACCAGTCCGTCGACGCGCTGGCCGTCGCCGGTGACCTCGGTGGTCTGCGCCGACACGACGACGTCCACGTTCGGCAGGCTGCGCAGCTTGCGCTGCAGCACGTCGTCGGCCCGCAGCTGGTGGTCGTACTCGAGCAGGGTCACGTGCTCGACGATGCCGGCCAGGTCGATCGCGGCCTCCACGCCGGAGTTGCCGCCGCCGATCACCGCCACGCGCTTGCCCTTGAACAGCGGGCCGTCGCAGTGCGGGCAGTAGGCCACGCCCTTGTTGCGGTACTGGTCCTCGCCGGGCACGCCGAGCTGGCGCCAGCGCGCGCCGGTGGAGACGACCACCGTGCGCGCCTTCAGCGACGCGCCGTTCTCGAGCTTCACTTCCACCAGGCCGCCGGGCTCGCGCGCCGGCACCAGGGCGGTCGCGCGCTGCAGGTTCATCACGTCGACCTCGTAGTCGTGCACGTGCTGCTCCAGCGCGGTCGCCAGCTTCGGGCCCTCGGTGTAGGACACGGAGACGAAGTTCTCGATGGCGAGGGTGTCGAGCACCTGGCCGCCGAAGCGCTCGGCCGCCACGCCGGTGCGGATGCCCTTGCGCGCGGCGTAGATCGCCGCGGCCGCGCCGGCCGGGCCGCCGCCGACGACGAGCACGTCGTACGGGGCCTTCTTCGCGAGTTCGCCCGCGGCGCGCGCCGCGGCACCGGTGTCGAGCCTGGCGACGATCTGCTCGACCGTCATGCGGCCGGTGTCGAACGGCTCGCCGTTGAGGTACACGGTCGGCACGGACATGATCTCGCGCGACTCGACCTCGTCCTGGAACAGCGCGCCGTCGATGGCGACGTGCTGGATGTTGGGGTTGAGCACGCTCATCAGGTTCAGCGCCTGCACCGTGTCCGGGCAGCTCTGGCACGAGAGCGACATGTCGGTCTCGAAGCGGAACTTGCCGTCGGGAGCCGGGCCCTCCAGGTCGCGGACCTGGTCGGCGAGCTCGTCGCCGATCTTCGGCGGGTGCCCGCCCACCCACAGCAGGGCGAGCACGAGCGAGGTGAATTCGTGGCCGAGCGGGATCGCCGCGAAGCGGACGTCCACGTCGGTTCCTGCCTGCGCGATGGCGAAGGAGGGCTTGCGCGCCGACGCGTCGTCGTCGCGGCGATAGGTGATGAGTCCGGACATCGTCGCGATGTCCTGGAGCAGGCCCTCGAGCTCGCGCGACTTGTCACTGGCGTCGAGCGAGGCCACGAGCTCGATCGGCTGCCGGAGCCGCTCGAGGTAGGCCTGGAGCTGGGTGCGGGTGTCGGTGTCGAGCATCGTGGGACTCACTGGAAAGACGTGGGGGAGCACCCGGGCGGGGGAGGGATCCGCCCGGGCGCCTTGCCGCAACCGCTGCTGTCTTTAGATCTTGCCGACCAGGTCCAGCGACGGCTTGAGGGTCTTCTCGCCTTCCTTCCACTTGGCGGGGCAGACCTCGCCCGGGTGGGCGGCGACGTACTGGGCGGCCTTGACCTTGCGGACCAGGTCGTTGGCGTCGCGGCCGATGCCCTCGGCGGTGACTTCCATCGCCTGGATCACGCCGTCCGGGTCGATCACGAAGGTGCCGCGGTCGGCCAGGCCCTGGCCCTCGCGCATCACCTCGAAGTTGTTGCTCACCACGCCGGTCGGGTCGCCGATCATCGTGTAGCGGATCTTCTTGATGGCCTCGGAGGTGTCGTGCCAGGCCTTGTGCGAGAAGTGGGTGTCGGTGGAGACGGAGTACACCTCCACGCCCATCTTCTGCAGTTCGTCGTACTTGTCCGCGAGGTCCTCGAGCTCCGTCGGGCACACGAACGTGAAGTCCGCCGGGTAGAAGAAGACGACCGACCACTTGCCCTTCAGGTCGGCCTCGGTGACTTCGCGGAACTGCCCGTTCTGGAAGGCCTGGGCCTTGAACGGCTTGATTTGGGTGTTGATCAGGGACATTGGTCGGTCCTTTCGTGGAAGGGTGGGTGGGAAGTCGAGCCGCCATCCTAGGCGCCGGAAGGCGATCAATCAAATTGATTGATTGGATTGCCTGAATAGTTTTGACCTATTGCTGGTGGCGGCCACGGGTGGCCCGCCAGCCTCGCCCCGGCCCGGTGAGCGAGGCGTGGTCGCGTAGCATTCCGCGATGCCCACGATCGACCACGTCCTGCGCGCGGCGCGCGCCCGCATCGACGCGACGGATGCCGCGTGCCTGCTGGCGCACGTGCTGGACCGGTCCCGCGGCTGGCTGTACGCGCACGGCGACGACGCGCTACCGGGCGGCACGGTCGAGGCCTTCGAACACCTGGTCGCACGCTGCGCGGACGGCGAGCCCGTCGCCTACCTGACCGGGACGCGCGGCTTCTGGCGCCTCGACCTGGCGGTGGATGGCGCGACCCTGGTGCCGAGGGCCGAGACCGAACGGCTGGTGGAGGCCGTGCTGGCGCGCGTGCCCGGGGACCGGCCCGCCGACGTGCTCGACCTGGGGACCGGCAGCGGCGCGATCGCCCTGGCCGTCGCGCACGAGCGGCCACGCGCGAACGTGTTCGCGACCGACGCGAGCGAAGGCGCGCTGGCCGTCGCGCGGCGGAACGCCGACGCGCACGGGATCCGGAATGTCGCGTTCGCGCGGGGCGACTGGTGGGCGGCGGTGGGCGACCGGCGCTTCGACGTCGTCGCCAGCAACCCGCCGTACATCGCCGACGACGATCCGCACCTGCACGCCTTGCGCTTCGAGCCGCGCACCGCGCTGGTCTCGGGGTGCGATGGCCTCGACGCCCTCCGCGTGATCGCCGCCGGGGCGCCGTCGCACCTGAGGCCGGGCGGCTGGCTGCTGGTCGAGCACGGCTGGACACAGGGCGCGGCGGTGCGTGCACTGCTCTCCGCGGCGGGGCTGCATGCCATGGAGACGTTGCCCGACCTGGAAGGCCGCGAGCGCGTCACCGCGGGTTGCCTGCCCGGCGACGGCCGCGCATCCTCGTCGCGACCCGAGGAGGAATGACCGCCGTGCGCAGCCTGTATCCCGCCATCGAGCCCTACGACACCGGAACGCTGCAGGTCGACGCGCGGCACACGCTCTACTACGAGCAGTGCGGGAACCCGGACGGCAAGCCCGTGGTGCTGCTGCACGGCGGGCCGGGCGGCGGCTGCAGCGACAAGATGCGCCGCTTCCACGACCCGGCGAAGTACCGGATCGTCCTGTTCGACCAGC
>CAMLHR010000194.1 GCA_946479915.1 uncultured Lysobacter sp. | reverse complement strand
AAGATGCGCCGCTTCCACGACCCGGCGAAGTACCGGATCGTCCTGTTCGACCAGCGCGGGTCGGGTCGCTCGACGCCGCACGCGGACCTGGTGGACAACACGACGTGGCACCTGGTCGCCGACATCGAGCGGCTGCGCGACACCCTGGGCATCGACCGCTGGCAGGTGTTCGGCGGAAGCTGGGGCTCGACGCTGGCGCTGGCCTACGCGCAGGCCCATCCGGACCGCGTGGCCGAACTCGTGCTGCGCGGGATCTTCATGCTGCGCCGCTGGGAACTGGAATGGTTCTACCAGTCGGGCGCGTCCAACCTGTTCCCGGAGGCGTGGGCGCAATACGTGGCGGCGATCCCGGAGGTGGAGCGCGCGGACCTGATCGGCGCGTTCCACCGGCGGCTGACGTCCGACGACGAGGCGACGCGCCTGGCGGCGGCGCGCGCATGGAGCGTCTGGGAAGGGGCCACCAGCTTCCTCCACGTGGACGAGGACTTCGTCAGCGGCCACGAGGATCCGCATTTCGCGCTCGCGTTCGCGCGCATCGAGAACCACTACTTCGTCAACGGCGGGTTCTTCGAGGTCGAGGACCAGCTGCTGCGCGACGCCCACCGCATCGCCGACATCCCGGGCGTCATCGTCCACGGCCGCTACGACGTCGTGTGCCCGGTGCGCAACGCGTGGGACCTGCACCAGGCGTGGCCGAAAGCGGATCTCGCGATCACGCCGGCCTCGGGGCATTCGGCGTTCGAGCCGGAGAACGTGGACGCGCTGGTGCGCGCCACCGACCGGTTCGCGGCCTAGCCGATCGCCGACCCGTCCGGGTTGCGCTCGAGCATCCACAGCCCCGCCCAGAGCTTGAGGTCGACCTCGTAGCCTTCGCGCGCCTTGCGCATCAGCCACGCGGGCGCTTCGTCGCGCGGCACCTCGTGCACCGTGATCGATTCGCTGTCGTCTCCGCCGCCGGGGCCGACGCGTTGCAGGTCGGTCGCGCGCACGAAGGCGATGCGCTCGTTGCTCATGCCGGACGACGTGGGACCGACCAGCAGCACCTCGACGCGACCGGGCCGCCAGCCGGTCTCTTCCTCGAGCTCGCGGCGCGCGGCGTCCTCCAGCGTGTCCTCGCCCGGCTGGTCGCCGACCAGACCCGCCGGCATCTCGATGGTGCGCGCGCCGAGCGGCACCCGCGGCTGCTCGACGAACAGCACGCGGTCGTCCGGCGTCGCCGCCACGATGATCACCGCCATGCCCTCGCCGTGCGTGCGTTCGGCGAACTCCCAGCGCCCGCGCCGGCGCAGGCGCAGCCACTTGCCTTCGTGGAGGGTCTCGGCGGGAAGCGCCAGGTCGTGGTCGTCGGTCATCCCGCGATCGTAGCCGGAGCGAACGCCAGGCCGGCGGCCTCGTGCAGGCGCCGGCGGGTCAGCGGTCCGAAGCGCAGCGCCTCGCACAGGGCGGGCAGGCCGTCGGTGTCCGCCGGCATCCGCGCGTAGGCCGGGGCGGCCGCGCACAGGGGCGCGTCCAGCGCGATGGTCGCCAGCTGCCGGCAAAGCAGCGCCTGTTCGCGATGCGCGCGCAGCTTCGCCGCGACCTGCGCCGCGCCGCGCAGCCGCAGGAAGGGGACCTCGTCCACGCGTTCGAGCAGCGCGTCGAGCGACCCGAAGTGCGCCAGCAGCACGGCCGCCGTCTTCTGGCCGATGCCGGGGACGCCCGGGATGTTGTCCACCGCGTCGCCGGCCAGCGCGAGGTAGTCGGCGATCTGGCAGGCCTCGACGCCGTGCCGCGCGCGCACGCCGGCCACGCCCCAACGCAGGCCGCGGGCGAAGTCCCACTGCTCGTCGTCGGCGTCCAGCAACTGCGACAGGTCCTTGTCCGCCGACACGATGACGGCGCGGTGGCCGTGCGCCCGCGCGGCGCGCGCCGCGCTGCCGATCAGGTCGTCCGCCTCGTACTCCGCGTGCGCGAGCACGACCAGGCCGAGGGCCAGGCACAGCGCCTTGCAGTGCGCGAACTGCCTGCGCAGTTCCTCCGGCGCCGGTTCGCGGTTCGCCTTGTAGGCCGGGTACAGGGCATTGCGGAAGCAGGAGTCCAGGGCCTCGTCGAACGCGACCGCGATATGCCGCGGGCGTTCGCGCTCGAGCAGTTCCAGCAGGAAGCGCGCGAAGCCGTGGACGGCGTTGGTGGGCCACCCGTCGGCGTCGCGGAACTGGTCGGCGGGCATCGAATGCCAGGCGCGGAACACGTACAGGCTGGCGTCGACGAGGTAGACGGTGCCGCGTTGCGCGGCGGCGGGCGTGCTCATGCGGACGGCGTCCAGTCGGTCAACAGGGCGCGCGGGTCCGGCCGTTCCCGTTCCGGTGCCTGCTGCGCGGGCGTGCCGATGTGGATGAAGCCCGCGATCCGCTCGTGGTCGCCCAGGCCGAGCGCCTGCAGGACCGGCGGGTCGTAGGCCGCCCAGCCGGTCAGCCACTGCGCGCCGAAGCCGAACGCCTGCGCCGCCTGCAACAGCGCGAAGCAGGTGCAGCACGCGCTGGCGAAGCGTTCCTGTTCGGGGATGGACTCGTCCGGTCCGAGGACGGCCACCACCGCGACCACCACCGGGGCACGGGTGAAGCGGCCGCGCGCCTTGTCGACGATCGCGTCGGAAGCGCCCGGATCCCGTTCGCGCGCGCGGCGCGCCAGCAGTTCGCCCAGGCGGGCGCGGGCGTCGCCGGCGATGCGGATGAAGCGGAACGGCACGCGGCGGCCGTGGTCCGGGACCCGCACCGCGGAACGCAGGAGGCGCAGCAGCATCGCGGTGTCCGGGCCGGGCGCCCCGAGCTGGCTGGCCGGCACGGACCGGCGGGTGTCAAGGGGGGTTTCACCCCATGTTGCGCCGTCCAGCGGAAACTCGTCGAAGGAGTGGGACATGAGTCACAATTCGGGAATCATTCAGGGAATCCGGTGCTGACCTGGCGCGCGGCGCCACTATGCTCCGCCCAAGGTCGTCGCCGGCGCGCGGATGCGCTGGCCATTCCGGGAGACAGCAGGGTGTCAGGACATCCACTCGGCGTCTATGCCATGCGACAGGATCCGGTCCAGGTCCTGGAGGAAATGCGGCGCGTCGCCGTCGAACAGCTCGCGCGCGTCCCGGACGGACTGCATGCAGGGGTCGAGGCCGCGGCGCGTGCCGCGCAGGCCGGCAAGGAACCCATCAACCCGATCGCCCGGCGCGACCAGGACAACGCGCTGCTGGCCCTGCGCCAGCGGAACGCGTCCTACGTGATGCGCTATCGCGAGCTGGTCGCCGAGGGCTTCGACCAGCTCCGCGCCCTCCCGCCGGATCCGCGGCGCACGGCGCAGTTCGAACTGGTCGGTGAGAGCCAGCTGCAGTACCACGTGGCCAGCCAGCGGCTGGCCGAATCCATCGCGATGCGGCACGCCCCGGCGCTGCAGATGCTCGACCGCCGGCTGGAAATGCTGGCCGAGGCGCTGGGCAAGCCGAGCCCAGCGAACCCGATCGGCCCGACGCGCCTGGCGGGCGCGTTCGGCCAGACCTTCCGCGACACCATCCTGCCCGACACGCTGCGGCCGCTGCTGTTCTCGCAGTACGAAGAGCGCCTGGGCCAGGTGCTCGCCGACCTCTATGCACGCGTCAACGCGTTGCTCGCGGATGCCGGCTACGGCAGCGCCGTGGCGCATCCGCGTCCGCGCCCGGCGGAACCCGAAGCGCCCGTCCCGGTCGCCGAT
>CAMLHR010000193.1 GCA_946479915.1 uncultured Lysobacter sp. | reverse complement strand
GACCCGATGGACGAGGACGTCGTGCACTGGCACCGCACCGCGCGCGTGCTGTGCGAACCGTACGGCGGCGAGGCGCGCTACCAGGCGCACAAGGCGGCGTGCGACCGCTATTTCTTCCTGAAGCACCGCAACGAGACCCGCGGCGTCGGCGGGCTGTTCTTCGACGACCTGCACGAGGACTTCGATCGCGACTATGCCTACATGCGCGCGGTGGGCGACGGGTACCTGGACGCGTACCTGCCCCTCGTCGAACGCCGTCGCGACACGCCGTACGGCGAGCGCGAGCGCCAGTTCCAGCTCTACCGCCGCGGCCGCTACGTGGAGTTCAACCTGGTGCTGGACCGCGGCACGCTGTTCGGCCTGCAGTCCGGCGGTCGCACCGAGTCGATCCTGCTGAGCCTGCCCCCGCTCGTGCGCTGGTAATACGGCTACCAGCCCGAACCCGGCAGCCCCGAGGCCCGCCTCGCCGATTACCTGGTGCCGCGCGACTGGCTGTGAGCGCGGCGCCGCGGCGTCACACCGCCAGTCCCGGATCCCCTTCCAGCACCGCCTGCCGCAACCGGGGGCGTTCGCCCGCCTCCCAGAGCGACACGGTGTGGCGCACGCGGTAGCGCAACGGCCCGCCATCCACGCCGGGGCTGCGTTCGATCGGGCGCGGGATGCAGACGAAATCGGTCGCCATCTCGGTCGCGTCGACCCGGACCGTGGCATACCCGTGCCCGGCCATGTCGACGAACGACAGGTGCGGCGCCACGTCCGGGTTGCTGGCCGCGTGCGCCCTGGCCAGGTCGCCGCTGTCCGTGTATTCCAGCGCCGACCGCACACCGTGGTTGAGCAGCAGGTTCATGGTGTGCTCCATCCGCCCGTCCTCGCGGTCCGCGATGAACAGCGCGCGCAGCGGGTTGTCCTTGCGCCCGTGCTCGTGGGCCTCGGCCATGCCGGGCGAGGTGATCGATCCGCCGACGAACGTGACACCGACCGGCTCGAACGCCGCGGGCGGCAGCGCCTTGGCGGCGGTGCCGGCCCAGAAACTGTGCCGGTCGCCGGAGACGATGGCGAAGCCGGTGATGCCGGCGTCGCGCACCGCATCGAAGATCTCGGCGCGCTCGTGGAACACGCCGCCCCAGTCGCCGTTGCTCATGACCGCGTACCCGTCGGTCCACTTCGGCCAGTCGGCAGGGACCAGGTCGGGCGGGAGGTTCTGGGGATCCAGGCGCCACTCGGGCGTCCCCAGCGAGCTGCCCCAGATCTTCCAGGTGGCCGTGGCGTTGCGCAGGCGGTCGAGGAACCACGCTTTCTGCTTCTCGCCGAGCATCGACTGGGGCGGGCCGTCCTTGCGGTAGTTGGGGATCGACCGGTCGCCGAACACGATGGTGTCCGGGGGGTGGCCGCCTGCGTACGCGCGGCCGCTGTCGACCTGGCGCGACAGGTCCTCGGGGAAGAACGGGTAACGCGCGCCCTCGAACAGCGGGCCAAGCTCGGGCTGGTCGGATGGGTCCTTGCCGCGGAAGCTGCGCAAGTCGGTGATGAACAGGTCGATGTGCCGGCCCCAGCGCAACGCGCGGTAGGCGATGAGGCTCTCGATCGCGGCGAGGTTGTTGGGCTCGAGGCCGAGGCCGTACTCGTCGAATTCCGAGACAGGGGCGTCGACCACCCGCGGCGCATCGAAGCGCGCCAGCGACTGGCCCGGCGGCGTGACGCGCGCGGGCTGGAACTCGAACCAGGCCTGGTTCGCCAGCACCTTCAATTGCTGCGCGGCCGTGGCCTCCTCGCCCGGGTACGTCACGATCGACTGCCACGCCAGCCACGAGAACTCGTGGTTGTCCCAGATCGGCACGAACGGAAAGCGCGCGCGCGCGTCCTGCAGGTCCGGGTCCGCCAGGTACGCGTGGTAGAGCGCGCGGTAGTCGCGCAGCGAGGTCGGTGCGGTGAACCGGTTGCCGGCGATGGGCTTGCCGTCCTGCAACGTCACCGGGAACGTGATCACCCGGTCGAAGCGCTTGCCGTTCTCCGCCACCTGTTCCGGCGTCTGCACGACTTCGTAGATGAAGTCGCCCAGGTGCAGCACGAAGCCGAGCCGCTCGTCCGGCGCCGCGCGCTCGTCCTCGAAGATCATGCGGCGCCAGGCGTTCATCGCGCCCTCGGGGAGGCTCTGGCAGCTGACGAAGGCGAAGCGCACCGGCCGCGGGTCGTCGGGCGCGGGCGCGGTCATCGTGCGGCCGATCCGACTGCCGTTGCCCTCCTCGTCGACGAAGCGGTACCAGTATTCGCCGGCCGGCGGCAGGTCGCCGACCAGCACGCGGCAGGTCCAGTCGGCCGCCGCCAGCACGGGCGCGGCCGTGGTGGCGACCACGCGCTCGAACGCCTCGTCTTCCGCCACCTCGACGAGCAGCGTGGCGCGTTCGCGGCCGTCGGCGTAGGGGCGCCGCGTCCAGAGCAGGACGCTGTGCGCATCGGGGTCGCCCGAGGCCACCCCCTGCGGGAACAGGTCGCGCCGCTCGCGCCAGCCGCTCGACGATGGACTCGCGTGCGCACGGCCCCAGGCCAGGGCCGCGCCCATCGCGGCGGCGATCTTCAGGAATTGGCGCCGGTCGAGCGTGTGCATGTCGATCCCCATTCATTCGACGTGCGGCAAACGCTAGGCCCCGAAAGGAGGCGGTGAGCGTGCCGGAAGTCCCGCGCGCCGACGCGCGGGCAATAAAAAGCCCCGCAGCCTAGGGGGAGGCGGCGGGGCCGGGGAACAGGAACCTGGGGAGGGGTTTCCTGTTCCGGATCACTCCAGGGGAGGGGAGAGATCAGCGACGGACCTTGCATCCGTCGGGGCCTAGTTGAGCACTTCGAACATGGACGTTTCGTGAAGGCCTTCGGGCGCCGAACCCGGCAAATTCAGGACGCATTCATGGCATTTCTGAACAAGACGCGCATTCAGCCGATCGGCCGCGCGCGTCAGTGGGCCTCGTCCCAGTCGGCGCCCACGCCGCTGTCCACCACCAGCGGGACGCGCAGGTCCGCGGCTCCCGTCATCCGCGCGCCGACTTCGGCCAGCAGGGTGTCCACGAAGCCGGCGTCCACCTCGAACACGAGTTCGTCGTGCACCTGCAGGATCATCAGCGCCTGCCCGCGATGCGGCGCGAGCCACGCGTCGATCCCGATCATCGCGCGCTTGATGATGTCCGCCGCGGTGCCCTGCATCGGCGCGTTGATGGCGGCCCGCTCCGCGTACTGGCGCAGCGCCGCGTTGCGGGAGCGGATCTCGGGCAGGTACAGGCGGCGGCCGAACACCGTCTCGACGTACCCCTGCTCGCGGGCCATCTCGCGAGTCGTGTCCATGTACTGCTTGACGCCCGGGTAGCGGCGGAAATACAGCTCCACGTACTGCTGGGCCGCGCCGCGCTCGATGCCGAGGTTGCGGGCGAGCCCGAAGGCCGACATGCCGTACATCAGGCCGAAGTTGATGACCTTCGCGATGCGGCGCTGGTCCGACGTGACCTGGTCTGGCGAGCCGACGCCGAACACCTCGGCCGCGGTGGCCTGGTGGATGTCGCGATCCGACGCGAAAGCATCGAGCAGCCCCTTGTCGCCCGACAGGTGCGCCATGATCCGCAGCTCGATCTGCGAGTAGTCGGCCGCGATCAGCACGTGCCCGGGCGGCGCGACGAACGCCTGCCGGATGCGCCGACCTTCGGGCGTGCGGATCGGGATGTTCTGCAGGTTGGGGTCCGTCGAGGAAAGGCGCC
>CAMLHR010000192.1 GCA_946479915.1 uncultured Lysobacter sp. | reverse complement strand
ACCGGCTACGACACCCACATCCCGCTGTTCCGGCTGGAAATGAAGTACCTGCCGAGCGTCGACCGCATCGTCGCCGCCGCGAAGCGCACCCTCGCCGCAAGCTGACCTGCAAGGACTGGACCAGGACATGGCTGACAAGAAGACCTTCAAGCTCCCCGACCTCGGCGAGGGCCTGCCCGACGCGACCATCGTCGAGTGGTTCGTCAAGGAAGGCGACACCATCCGCCTCGACGAGAGCCTCGTCTCCATGGAGACCGCCAAGGCCGTCGTCGAGGTGCCCTCGCCCGTCTCGGGCAAGGTGCTGAAGCTGGCCGGCGGCCCGGGCGACGTGATCGTCACCGGCACGATGCTGGCCGAGTTCGAACTCGACCCGAACCTGCCGCAGCGCGCGGAAGGCCAGGACACGGGACACCACCACGGCGGCGGCGACCACGCGCCGACCAGGGGCGTGGGCAGCCAGGACCCGGCGCCGGACGACCGCGTGGTCGCGTCCCAGGAAGGCGGCGCCATCGAGCACGAGGGCGCGCCCGCGCCCAAGGGCGAGGCGCGCGCCGCCGCCGGCACCGTCGTCGGCGCGATGCAGTCCTCCGATGCCGTGCGCAGCGACGCCGTGTCGTCGGCCGGCGGCGTCAAGGCGATGCCCGCCGTGCGCGCCATGGCCCGCAAGCTCGGCGTCGACCTCGCCCGCGTCCGCCCCACCGGCGCCGACAACGTCGTCACCATGGCCGACGTCAAGCAGGCCGCCGCGAATGGCACCGCAAGGCCCGGCGCCCCTGCCCGGGCCGGCGCGACTGGCGCCGTGGGAGCCGGTTCAGCGGCGAAAAGCCCGGTCGCCGCGCAACCGGCACCCGCGCGGACAGCAGACCAGCGCACCCAGCTCTCCGCCTCCGGCAAGCCCATGCGCACCCAGCCGCCGACGGTCCAGGCCACCGGCCAGCCCGAGCAGCTCAAGGGCGTGCGCCGCAACATGGCGCGGGTCATGGCCGACGCGCACGCGAAGGTCGTGCCGACCACGCTGTGCGACGACGCCGACCTGCACGGCTGGAACGGCAAGCAGGACATCACCGGCCGCCTGATCCGCGCGATCGTCGCGGCCTGCCGCGCCGTGCCGGCGCTCAACGCCTGGTTCGACGGCGACACGCTGACCCGCACGATGCACCCGCACGTGGACATCGGCATCGCCGTGGACACCGACGACGGCCTGTTCGTCCCGGCGCTGCGCAACGCGGACATGCTCGACGCGCGCGGCCTGCGCGAGGCGGTCAACCGCCTGCGCACGCAGGTGCAGGACCGGAGCATCCCGGCGTCGGAACTGTCGGGTTACACCATCAGCCTGTCGAACTTCGGCATGTTCGCCGGTCGCTACGCCACGCCGGTCGTCGTGCCCCCGTGCGTCGCGATCGTCGGCGCCGGCAAGCTCGTGCACGACGTGGTCGCGGTGATGGGCGGCGTCGAGGTGCACCGGCGCATGCCGATCTCGGTGACCTTCGACCACCGCGCCTGCACCGGCGGCGAGGCCGCGCGCTTCCTCAAGGCGCTGCTCGACGACCTGTCCGCCGCCGACTGACGCACGCCGACAGGAGCGAGCCGCCATGGCCCACCGCAGCCGCATCGCGAACTTCGTGTTCGATTGCCGGGTCGACGACCTGGCGCCCGCGGCGGACTTCTGGGCCAGGGCGCTCGGCCGTCCCGTCGCCAACCCCGACGAGGACGGCGACGGGCGCTACGCGGAGCTCGCGCGACAGGACGGCGCGCCGAACGTGCTGCTGCAGCGCGTGGACCACCACTCGCACATCCACCTGGACATCGAGACCGACGACCTCGACGCCGAGGTCGCGCGCCTGGAGGCGCTCGGCGCGAAGCGCGTGGCCTTCGTCAAGCGCTGGTGGGTGATGGAGGCGCCGACCGGCCACCGGTTCTGCGTGGTGAACCCGCAGCACGGCCCGCTGGGCGACGACGCCAACCGCTGGGACTGACGCGTCAGCGGTCGCGGTGGCGCAGCCAGCGCCGGCGCATCCACCAGGCCAGGCCGATGACGGCCAGGAACACCCCGTAGCCGAGCGACGTGGCCAACACCTGCGGCCACATCCCGCCGTACCGGCGGTCCGCGATGCCCTGCGCCCAGTGCAGCGTCGCGACGAACAGCGCCAGCGCCACGACCAGCGACACCGCGTCGAACGCGCGCCGGCGCGCGTCGCGCGGCTGCCGCGGATAGACCCAGAACAGCACGCCGAGGATCAGGAACCAGGGCAGGAACAGGACCAGCGCCAGGTTGGTTTCGACCAGCGGGTTCATTCCGCCATCCTGGCCAGCGCCTCGCCCACCTCGGCGCCGTCGACGCCCTCCCCCAGCGCGAGGCCGGGCCCGGGCTCGAAGCCGGCGCCACGCAGCGCGGCGATGCGCTGGCCGGCGACTTTTGGGGAATCGAACGGCCCGCCCTCGAGCAGCACGCGGTCGCCGTCCACCAGCTTGAAGCGGAACCGGCCCGCGTCGTCGCGATACTGCTTGAAGGACGGCAGCGCGGCTTTCGCACCCGCCGGGCGCTTGCCGCCCGACGGCGCGCGCGACAGGTCGCGCAGGCCCACCGCCTCGCGCAGCGCCTGCAGGCGCGCGATCGCATGCCGCGCGCGCAGCCGGGTGGCGCCGTCGCGCAGCTGGGCCTCGATCCGTTCCGTATGCGCCATCAGCGCTTCGTACCGTTCGCGCAGCGGCGCGATTTCGGCGTCGATCCGCTCGAAGAGCCTCGCCTTCGCGTCGCCCCAGGCGATGCCGTCCGCGAACGCCGCGCGCATCGCATCCGTTTCCGCCGCGCTCGCGAACGCCTGGTAGAGCTGGAAGACGTTCGACGCGTCGGCATCCTTCGGCTCGCCCGGCTCGCGCGAATCGGTGACGATCGAATACACCAGCTTGCGCAACTGTTCGCGCGGGGCGAACAGGGGGATGACGTTGTCGTAGCTCTTGCTCATCTTGCGGCCGTCCAGGCCCGGCAGCGTCGCCACGTGGGCCTCGACCGCGGCCTCGGGCAGCGTGAAGTGGCCGCCGTAGAGATGGTTGAAGCGCTGGCCGAAGTCGCGCGCCATCTCGATGTGCTGCACCTGGTCGCGCCCGACCGGCACGCGGTCGGCGTCGAACAGCAGGATGTCGGCCGCCATCAGCACCGGATACATGAAGAGGCCGGCGGTGATCCCCGCGTCCTCGTCCTCGCCCTGCTCGCGGTTGCGGTCCACCGCCGCCTTGTAGGCATGCGCGCGGTTGAGCAGGCCCTTGCCGGCCACGCACGTCAGCAGCCAGGTGAGTTCCGGGATCTCGGGGATGTCCGACTGGCGGTAGAACCACACCTGGTCCGGGTCGAGCCCGCAGGCCAGCCAGGCGGCCGCGATCTCCAGCGTCGACCGTTGCACCCGCGCCGGCTCGCTGACCTTGATCAGCGCGTGGTAGTCGGCCAGGAAGTAGAAGCTCTCGACGCCGGGGTCCCGGCTGGCCGCGATCGCCGGGCGGATCGCGCCGACGTAGTTGCCCAGGTGCGGCGTGCCGGAGGTGGTGATGCCGGTGAGGACCCGGGTGCGCGCGCGCGGTGTCTGGGCGGTTTCCATCCGGGGGATTCTACGAAAAAGCACGGGCCGGGAACTCGCGTTCCCGGCCCGCGGCCGCATCCTTCGCGCCGGCGATGTTGCGCACGAAGTTGGCAATGAGGCGCGTGCCGTCCGGCGTGGTCAACTGACGCGAAAGACCATACAGCACCCA
>CAMLHR010000191.1 GCA_946479915.1 uncultured Lysobacter sp. | reverse complement strand
GCAGAGGATCGCGCCCTGCCCGAAGATCATCAGCGAGCGCGTCATGATGTTCGCGCCCTCGACCGTGATCGAGATGGGCGTGGCCTGCCATGCGCGGCCCAGGTAGTTGCGCGGGCCCAGGATGATGCCCTTGCCGCCGTGGACGTCCATCGCGTCGCTGACGACGTCCCGTCCCATCTCGGTGCAGTGGTACTTGGCGATCGCCGAGGGCACCGCCGGCTTCTCGTCACGGTCCACCGCGGACGCCGTCGCCTGCGCCAGTGCGCTGATCGCGTAGGCCTTGCCGGCGATGCGCGCCAGCGCTTCCTGCACGCCCTCGAAGCGCCCGATCGACAACCCGAACTGCTTGCGGATGCGCGCGTAGGCGCCGGTCACCACGGCGGCCATCTTCGCGCCGCCGCTGGCGGTGGAGGGCAGGGTGATGGAGCGGCCGATGGACAGGCACTCGACCAGCATCTGCCAGCCCTTGCCCGCGTAGTCCTCGCCGCCGATCAGCTGCGACAGCGGGACGAACACCTCGCGCCCGTGCACCGGGCCGTTCTGGAACGGCGAGTTGAGCGGGAAGTGCCGGCGCCCGACCTCGACGCCCGCGGTGTCGCGCGGCAGCAGCGCCAGCGTGATGCCGATGTCCCCGGTGTCGCCGATGAGGTGGTCGGGGTCGTACATGCGGAACGCGAGGCCGATGACCGTGGCCACCGGGGCGAGCGTGATGTAGCGCTTGTCGAAGGTCAGCTTGACGCCGAGCACGGACGCGCCGTTCCACTCGCCCTTGCAGACGATGCCGTAGTCGGGAATCGAGGTGGCGTCCGACCCCGCGAACGGTCCGGTGAGCGCGAAGCAGGGCACTTCGCGACCGTCGGCCAGGCGCGGCAGGTAGTGGCGCTTCTGTTCCTCCGTGCCGTAGTGCATCAGCAGCTCGCCGGGACCGAGCGAGTTCGGCACGCCGACGGTGGAGCTGACCACGCTGGAGATCGACGCGATCTTCTGGATGACCTTGTGGTGGGCCAGGGCGGAGAAGCCCAGGCCGCCGTATTCCTTCGGGATGATCATCCCGAAGAAGCGCTCGCGCTTGATGAAGTCCCACAGCTCGGGCGGCAGGTCGGCGTGGACGTGGGTGATGGCCCAGTCGTCGATCATCCGGCACAGCTGCTCGGTCGGGCCGTCGAGAAAGGCCTGTTCCTCGGCGGTGAGCTCGGGCCTCGGCTGGGACAGGAGGCGGTCCCAGCGCGGGCGGCCGGAGAACAGTTCGCCCTCGAACCCGACCGTGCCGGACTCCAGCGCGGTCCGCTCGGTCGCCGAGAGCGGCGGGAGGATCCGGGTGTAGAACGCCAGCAGCGGCGCGGTGATCGCCGGCTTGCGGATGGCCGGCACCAGCAGGGGCACGGCGACCAGCGCCAGGAGCACCGCGGCCACGAGCGTGGCGGTCGCGTCGGCGCCGAGCAGCCAGCAGGCGAGCAGGCCCGTCAGGCCGGCCGCAGCCCAGGTCGCCAGGCGCAGCCGGTGGTAGGCGGCGAACCCGCTGGCCAGCAGGAGGAACAGGAAGGGCGCGGCGACACTCATGATGGGCTCCCGTAATCCGTACGCATGAGTATGGACAGGCTCGCGGGCGGAAGTCAAACGCTTGTTTGAACCGGCGCCGAGGGCCGGATCCCGAGCATACGATTCCGGCGGCCGCCGTACGGAGCTACACTTCCCCGATGCCCGCGACCGTCAGCCACGCCCCCGCCCGGGGCGCCGCCCGCGCCACGCCACGCACCGGGACCGAGGAGACGGTCCGCGGCGGCCGGTTGAGCGCGGGCGACTGGGCGCAGGCCGCGCTGGACCTCGTCGCGGAGCAGGGGATCGCGGCGGTCGCCGTGGAACCACTGGCCCGCCGGCTGGGCGTGACCAAGGGCAGCTTCTACTGGCATTTCCCTTCGCGCGACGCCTTGCTGCAGGCGGCGCTCGAGCGCTGGGAACAGGTGGAGCAGGAGGACGTGTTCGGCCAGCTCGAGGCGATCGCCGATCCGCGCGAACGGCTGCGCGCGCTGTTCCAGCTCGTCGCGCACGAGGCGAAGTCGCACGTCATCTATTCCGAGCTGCTCAAGGCGCTCGACCATCCGACCGTCGCGCCGGTGATCGGCCGCGTGTCGCAACGGCGGTTCGACTGGCTGGCCGCGTCGTTCCGGCAGGCCGGCCTGTCCCGCACCGACGCGCAGCACCGCGCCCGCCTGGCCTACGCCGCCTACGTGGGCTTCCTGCAGCTCGGCATGCAGCTGCGGCAGACGCGCCTGCAGCACGAAGAATTCGAGGCCTACGTCGAGCACGTGATGGCCACCCTCATCCCCTCCGCACAGGAACATCCGTGAACGCCGTGACCAAGGACCCGTTGCCCGCCGACACCCCCCACACCACGCTCGCCTCGCTGCAAGCCTGGGTCGAGGAGGTCGCCGCGCTCACCCGCCCGGACCGGGTCCACTGGTGCGACGGCAGCGATGACGAGCATGCCGCGCTCGTCGCGGGCATGGAGGCGGACGGCACGCTCATCCGGCTCAACGAAAAGACCCATCCCAACACCTTCCTGCACCGCTCCGACCCCGACGACGTCGCGCGCGTGGAGCACCTGACGTTCGTGTGCACCAGCGAGCGCGACGACGCCGGCCCGAACAACCACTGGATGGCGCCGGCCGAGGCGCACGCCAAGATGGACGCGCTGTTCGAGGGCTGCATGCAGGGGCGCACGATGTACGTGATCCCCTACTGCATGGGGCCGATCGACTCGCCGCTGTCCCGTTGTGGCGTGGAGATCACCGATTCGCCGTACGTGGTCGCCAACATGCGGATCATGACCCGCATGGGCACGCCGGCGCTGGCGCGCATCGAGCGCGAGGGGTCCTTCGTCAAGGGCCTGCACTCGATCGGCGAGCTCGACCCGGAGCGCCGTTTCATCATGCATTTCCCGGAGGAACTGACGATCAAGTCCTTCGGGTCGGGTTACGGCGGCAACGCGCTGCTGGGCAAGAAGTGCCACGCGCTGCGCATCGCCTCGCACCAGGCGCGCAACGAGGGCTGGCTGGCCGAGCACATGCTCATCCTCGGCATCACCAACCCGCAGGGCGAGACGCACTACATCGCCGCGGCGTTCCCGTCGGCCTGCGGCAAGACCAACCTGGCGATGCTGATCCCGCCCGAGGGCTACCTCAAGGACGGCTGGAAGGTCAGCACCGTCGGCGACGACATCTGCTGGATGCGCCCGGGCAAGGACGGGCGGCTGTACGCGATCAACCCCGAAGCCGGGTTCTTCGGCGTCGCGCCCGGCACCTCGAGGAAGTCGAACGCGAACGCGCTCGCCTGCCTGCAGCGCGATGCGATCTTCACCAACGTCGGCGTGACCGCCGACAACCAGCCGTGGTGGGAAGGACTGGGCCAGGGCGAGCCCGCCACCGACTGGCGCGGCGAACCGTACGACCCGGACAAACGCCCGGCGGCGCACCCGAACTCGCGCTTCACCGTCAGCGCGAAGGCGTGCCCGAGCTATTCGCCGGAGGCGGAGAACCCGGAGGGCGTGCCGATCAGCGCCATCGTGTTCGGCGGCCGCCGCGCCTCGCTGGTGCCCCTGGTGTTCGAGGCGCGCGACTGGACGCACGGCGTGCTCGTCGGCGCGGCGATGGGGTCGGAGACGACCGCCGCCGCGACCGGCGCGGTCGGCGTCATGCGCCGCGACCCGATGGCGATGAAGCCGTTCTGCGGCTACAACTTCGCCGACTACTTCG
>CAMLHR010000190.1 GCA_946479915.1 uncultured Lysobacter sp. | reverse complement strand
TGGAGGCTAAGTCGCGCCATCCATGGCGCTCATTGTCCCGGCAGGGCACCACGACCGCGCTCCGGCACATCGCTGGCGCTCGCGGGGCTCCTACAGGGAGAGCATCGCCGCTGTAGCGGCTCCTGCAGGTGTCAGGCGGGGGGTGGGGTTTCGCCGCGGGAGACGACGACGGCGGCGGCGAGGTCGCCGGTGACGTTCAGTGTCGTGCGGCACATGTCGAGGAAGCGGTCGACGCCGAGGATCAGGCCGATGCCCTCGGGCGGGACGCCGACCATCGCGCAGATCAGCGCCACGACCGGGAGCGAGCCGGCGGGGACGCCCGCCGTGCCGATGCCGCCCAGGATGCAGACGAACATCACCGTCGCCTGCTGCACCAGGGTCAGCTCCACCCCGAAGAACTGGGCCAGGAACAGCACCGTGACGCCCTCGAACAGCGCCGTGCCGTTCTGGTTCGCCGTCGCCCCGACGGTCAGCACGAACCGCGACACCTTCGGCGGCAGGCCGAGGTCCACCTCGGCCACCTTGAGCGCCGTGGGCAGCGTCGCGTTCGACGAGGCCGTGGAGAACGCCATCACCATCGCTTCCTGCGAGCCCTTGAAGAACTTCGCCGGCGAATAACCGCCGACGAACTTCAGCGCCAGCGAATAGACGACGAACATGTGGATCGCCAGCGCCAGCAGCACCACGCCGACGTAGGCGCCCAGCCGCGCCAGCAGGTCCCAGCCGAACAGCGCGGCCAGGTTGAACATGAAGCAGAACACCGCGTAGGGCGCCAGCTTGATCACCAGGCCGATCAGGGTCATCGAGACCTCGAACAGGCCCTCGATGCCGCGCTGCAGCGTCTGCGCGGCCGGGCTGCGGGTCATCACCAGGCCGATGCCCATCAGCAGCGCGAAGAACATGACGGCCAGGATCGCGTTGTCCGCGGCCGCGGCCACGACGTTGTCCGGCACGATGGACAGGAGCATGTCCAGCCCCTGCGGCTGGGTCGCGCCGGCGTCGACGATCGCCCGGGCCCGCTCCGACCCTTCGGCCAGCATCTGCGCCGCGGCGGCCCGGTCCACGCCTGCGCCCGGCTGCAGCCAGTTGACCAGGAGCAGTCCGATCAGGACGGCGATGCCGGAGACGACCACGGTGTACGCCAGCGTCCGCCAGCCCACCCGGCCCAGCGACCGCACGTCGCCCATCTCGGAGATGCCCACGACCAGCGCCGAGAACAGCAGCGGGATCACCAGCATGAAGATCAGGCGCAGGAACAGCGCGCCGGCCGGCTGGGTGACGTGGTTGGTCAGCCACTGCACCCAGCCCGCCTCGGGTCCGGACACGTAGTGGGCGACCAGGCCGAGCAGCAGGCCGGCCACGAAGCCGATGGCCATCTTCCAGTGCAGCGGCATGCGCGCCTTGTCGGCGGCCGGAGGCGTGGGCTGGTGCATTCGGTCGGGTCCCCTGGAGCGCCGGTGAGCTTACCACCGGGCTTCGGCGCCCCAGGAGGCATGGGCACCTGAACGGTGGCGTGGACGCCGCGTCGACGCGGTTCGCACGATGCCTGCGGTATGTTCGGGAACTTGGCCGTGGTGCGTGCGGCCAATCCAAAGGGGAGATCACTGCGTGAGTACCGATACCGCCCGCCGGGCGCGCGCCAGAAAATCGACGTCCACCGGCAAGACGCCCGTGCCGAAGGCGCGGGGGGGCGGCGCCGCCGGCCGCACGATCGTCGACAACCAGGATCCGATGCAGGCGATGCTCGCCGCGATGCACGCCGTGCGCGACGGCGACTTCTCGGTGCAGCTGCCGCTGCACTGGGACGGGGTGCCCGGCAAGCTGGCCGAGAACTTCAACGCGATCGTGGACCACAACCGGCGCCTGGCCGACGAGCTCGCACGCGTCGGCCAGAAGGTGGGCCGCGAGGGCCAGACCCGCCAGCGCGTCGCCCCGGCCAACCGGGCCGGCGCCTGGGCGGACATGGAGGACTCGGTCAACAACCTGATCGACGACCTGGTCCGCCCGGTCGAGACCATGACCGACGCCGTCACCGCCGTGGCCAAGGGCGACCTGACCAGGACCGTACCGCTCGAGGCCGACGGCCGACCGCTGCAGGGCGAGTTCCTGCGCGCGGCCACCACGCTCAACCGCATGCTCGAGCAGATGACCGAGTTCAGCTCGGAGGTCACGCGCGTGGCGCTGGAGGTCGGCACCGCGGGCCTGCTCGGCGGCCAGGCCAAGGTGAAGGGCGTGTCCGGCGTCTGGAAGGAACTGACCGACTCGGTCAACCAGATGGCCAACAACCTCACCGCGCAGGTGCGCAACATCTCCGAGGTGACCATCGCCGTGGCCAGCGGCGACCTGTCGCGCAAGATCACCGTGGACGTGCGCGGCGAGATGCTGCAGTTGAAGGAGGCCATCAACACGATGGTCGACCAGCTGCGCTCGTTCGCGTCGGAGGTCACGCGCGTGGCGCGCGAGGTCGGCACCGACGGCAAGCTCGGTGGCCAGGCGATCGTGCCGGGCGTGGCGGGCACCTGGAAGGATCTCACCGACTCGGTGAACGCGATGGCGTCGAACCTGACCTCGCAGGTGCGCAACATCGCCGAGGTGACCACGGCGGTGGCCAAGGGCGACCTGTCGCGCAAGATCACGGTGGAAGTGCGCGGCGAGATCCTGGAGGTGAAGAACACCGTCAACACGATGGTGGACCAGCTCAACGGCTTCGCCGCCGAGGTGACCCGCGTCGCGCGCGAAGTGGGCACGGAAGGCAAGCTCGGCGGCCAGGCGCAGGTGCCGGACGTGGCGGGCACCTGGAAGGACCTGACCGATCACGTGAACTCGATGGCGTCGAACCTGACGTCCCAGGTGCGCAACATCGCGGAGGTGACCACCGCCGTGGCGCGCGGCGACCTGTCTCGCAAGATCACGGTGGACGTGCGCGGCGAGATGCTCGAGCTCAAGGACACCATCAACACGATGGTGGACCAGCTCAACGGCTTCGCCGCCGAGGTGACCCGCGTGGCGCGCGAGGTCGGCACCGAGGGCAAGCTCGGCGGCCAGGCGCAGGTGCCGGGCGTCGCCGGCACGTGGGCGGACCTCACCGACTCGGTGAACGCGATGGCGTCGAACCTGACCTCGCAGGTGCGCAACATCGCCGAGGTGACCACCGCGGTGGCCAAGGGCGACCTGTCGCGCAAGATCGCGGTGGACGCGCAGGGCGAGATCCTGCAGCTCAAGGACACCATCAACATCATGGTCGACCAGCTCAACGGCTTCGCCGCCGAGGTGACCCGCGTGGCGCGCGAGGTGGGCACGGAAGGCAAGCTCGGCGGCCAGGCGCAGGTGCCCGGCGTCGCCGGCACGTGGGCCGACCTCACCGACAACGTCAACTCGATGGCGTCCAACCTCACCGCCCAGGTGCGCAACATCGCCGAGGTGACCACGGCGGTGGCCGGCGGCGACCTCTCGCGCAAGATCGCGGTGGACGTGAAGGGCGAGATGCTCGAGCTGAAGAACACCATCAACACGATGGTGGACCAGCTCAACGGCTTCGCCGCGGAGGTGACCCGCGTGGCCCGCGAGGTCGGCACCGAGGGCAAGCTCGGCGGCCAGGCCCGCGTGCCCGGCGTGGCCGGCACCTGGAAGGACCTCACCGACAACGTCAACTCGATGGCGTCGAACCTGACCTCGCAGGTGCGCAACATCGCCGAGGTCGCGACCGCGGTGGCCAAGGGCGACCTGTCGCGCAAGATCGCGGTGGACGCGCAGGGCG
>CAMLHR010000189.1 GCA_946479915.1 uncultured Lysobacter sp. | reverse complement strand
CGCTCGGCGCGATGGTAGGGCGCCATCGCCAGGTCGCTGGCCTTGCGCATCACCGGCGCCACGATCGCGACGATGCCGCGCCACAGGCGGACGAATGCCCACGCGACACCGAAGAACACGCCGCGGACGGCGGCGCCGATGCCGCGGCCCGTGACGGCCACCGGCTTCTGCCAGCGCGACGCCGGCTCCCAGCGCGGATGCGGCGCCTCCTCGGGGAAGGCGAGCGGCGCGCGGCCCTTCAGCGACGACAGCATCGGGATCAGGGTCATGGACACGACCAGCGAGATCGCGATCGCGATGGCCACGGTGAGCGCCTGGTCGCGGAAGAGCTGGCCGGCGATACCCTCGACGAACACCAGCGGCAGGAACACCGCGATCGTGGTCAGCGTGGAGGCGACGACCGCCATGCTCACCTCGCGCGTGCCCTCGATGGCCGCGGCAAGGATCCCGAGGCCGCGTTCCCTCGCCTTCGCGATGGATTCGAGCACGACGATCGAGTCGTCCACCACCAGGCCCGTCGCGAGCGCCAGGCCGCCGAGCGACATGACGTTGAGGCTCAGCCCCAGCTGGTCCATGAAGAAGAACGTCGCGATGATCGAGACCGGCAGCGACAGCGAGATGACGAACGTGCTCCAGCCGTCGCGCAGGAACAGGAAGATGATCAGGATCGCGAGGACGCCGCCCTCGAGCGCCGCCTTCTTGACCTGGAAGATCGAGTCCTGGATGAAGACCGACTGGTCGTCGATGGTCGCCAGCTCGGTGCCGGCCGGGAGCTGCGGCTCGAGCCTGGCCAGCTGCGCGCGCACGGCCTCGGCGACGGTCACGGTGTTCGCGTCGCCTTCCTTGTAGATCGCCAGCTCGACGGCCTCGTTGCCGCCCAGGCGGATGATCGCCTCGCGTTCCTTGTGGCCCTGGCGCACCTCGGCGATGTCGCGCAGGTACACCGGCGTCCCCGCCGCGACCGGCGCGGCGTCCGCGGCGCCGCCCGTCGCGGCGGCGGTGGCCGACGCCTGCGCGGCGCCGTCCTGGCCGACGTTGGCGATGAACAGGTTGCGCATCTCCTGCACGTCGGCGAACTGGTTCACCGTGCGCACCAGGTAGCGCTGGCTGCCCTCTTCCAGGCGACCGCCTGAGATGTTGACGTTCTCCTGCTGCAGCCGGTTGATGACGGTGCCGATGGAAATGCCCAGCTGCGCCAGGCGCTGCTGGTCGATGCCCACCTGGATCTCGTCCTCGAGGCCGCCGGACACCTTCACCGCGGCGACGCCGGCCACGGGCTCCAGGCGCTTCTTGAGTTCCTCGTCGGCGTAGCGGCGCAGGCGGTTGAGTTCCTGCAGCGCGTTGCCGTCGGCCGCGGTGCTGGTGAACACCAGGCGCATGACCGGCTCGGTGCTCGGGTTGAAGCGCAGCAGGACCGGCGCCTCGGCCTCCAGCGGCAGGCGCAGCACCTCGAGCTTGTCGCGGACCTCCAGGCTGGCCTGGTCCATGTCGGTGCCCCAGGCGAACTGGAGCACGACGTCGCTCTGCCCTGTGCGCGACACCGAGGTGAGCTTGCGCAGGTTCTTGACGACGCCGACGGCTTCCTCGACCGGCTCGGCGATCAGCGTCTCGATTTCCGCGGGCGCGGCGCCGGTGTACTCCGTGCGCACGGTCAGCGTCGGGTAGCTCAGGTCCGGCAGCAGGTTGACCTTGAGGTCGCCCAGCGCGATCAGGCCGAACAGCACGAAGGTGAGCGTGGCCATCGCCACCGTCACCCGGCGCCGCGTGGAGAACTCCACCAGGCCGCCGCGGCCTTCCGCCGGCGCGCGCGCGCCGGCCGCGTCCCCGGCGCCGCCGGGACCGTCGTTCATCGGGTCATGCATGGGCGTGCTCCGTCAGCGTCGTCGAATCAGCGCGCGGGGGCCGGCGCGTCGGCCGACGCCACCTGCGCCTCGGGCTGTGCCGCGGGCTTGTCGCCGATCACCTGCACCGCGCTGCCGTCGCGCAGCGTCACCTTGCCGGCGGTCACCACGCGCGCCCCTTCCTCGAGCCCGTCGCGGACCTCGGCCCACTCGCCGTCGAGGTAGCCCAGCTCGATCGGCACGCGGCGTGCCTTGCCCTCCTCCACGACGAACACCGCGGGTTCCGCGTCGTCCTCGAGCAGCGCCGCGCGCGGCACCGTCAACGCATCGGCGCGTTCGTCGTAGTCGATGCTGATCCGGCCGAACATGCCGGGCTTGAGGTCGCCCTTGCCCTCGAAGGCGGCGATGACGCGGAACGTGCCGCTGCCGGCGTCCACCACCGGCGACACGCGGTCGATGCGGCCCTCGAACGTGCGGCCGGGCAGCGCGTCCACGACGAGCGTGACCGGCAGGCCTGCCTCGAGGGTGGCGAGCTCGCGCTCGGGCACGTTGAGTTCGGCCTCCAGGCGCGCGTCGTCCACGATGCGCAGGATCGGGGTGTTGGCCTGGACGAAGTTGCCGGGCTTGATCATGCGCTCGGCGACGACGCCGGAGATCGGCGCGGTGACCGAGGTCCAGGACAGCTCGAGGTTCGCCAGGCGGTTCGCGGCGCGCGCGTTCTCAAGGTCGAAGCGCAGCTGCTCGTTGTCGTTGGCGCTGACCAGCTGCTGCGCGGCCAGTTGGGTCGAACGCGCGTAGTTGCTTTCCAGCTTGCGCATCTGCGCGGCGGTCTGCGCGGCCTGGAGCGCGGCGCGCGCGCCATCCAGGCGCACGAGCACGTCGCCGGCGCGCACCTCGTCGCCCACCTCGACGCCGACGGACAGCGCGATGCCGGAGGTCTTGGCGACCACCATGGACTCGGCGCGCGCCTCCAGCGGCGCGGTGCCGGAGTAGCTGGCCGCGACGGCGCGGCGCTCGGCGGCCGCCACCTCGACCGGCACGGCATCGGCCTTCTTTTCACCGCCGTCCTCGGCCTGGGCATCGCCGCCACCGGGCTGGCATGCGGCCAGTGCGACGAGGCACGCCGCGGCCAGCGCGACGAAGCGCGGGCGCCAGGTGCGGGCCGGGACGGGGGAAACGGGAGCGGCTGCGAGAGGGGCAGTCATGGGCGTGGTGTCCAGCGTGAAATGAGGGGGTGGGCCTGTGTTGTAGGAAGGTATATCACCTGCCCTGGAACGCCATTGCCGAAGGTCATGGTGACTCTCGCCATCCGCCTCCGGCCGGCACGCGTCCGTGCGCCCTTCGTTGCGTGATGCACGCAAGCTATACTGCTGCGATTGCTTCCTGATCGCGGAAAACCGACTGATGCGACCGTTGTCGATCGCTGCATGCCTCGCCCTTGCCTCTGCCACGTTGGTGGCGTTCGCCCAGGACCCCGAAGCGGAGGCGGCGGCAGTATCGCCGGCGACCGCTGAACAGGCGCCGCCTGCCGGGACCCACGCACCGGACCTGGAACGTGGCCGCCAGCTGACCTACACCTGCCAGGGCTGCCACGGCGTGCGCGGCTACGAGAACGCCTACCCGACCTACCACGTGCCGAAGCTCGGCGGGCAGTCGGAGACCTACCTGTTCAATGCGCTGATGGGCTACCGCACCGGCGAGCGCGAGCACCCGACGATGCAGGCGCAGGCGCAGAGCTTCTCCGAAGCCGACATCGCCGACATCGCCGCCTTCCTCGCCAGCGTCCAGCCGTGAGCCCCGCCGTGACCCTACCCATGACCGACCGCATCGCCTCCCGTTCCCTGCGCGCGCTGGCCCTGGCGTGCACCGTCGCCGGCCTGGCCGCGTGCGGCCCGTCCGCCGACCACGAAGGCGGCGAAGC
>CAMLHR010000188.1 GCA_946479915.1 uncultured Lysobacter sp. | reverse complement strand
TCGCCTCCGCATCGAACGTGACGGCGGCGGCGCCCGGATCGGACTCCTCGCGGTCCGTGCGTCGCCCCGTCCGACCAACCGGCGACACGCCTGATGCGCCGCGCGGCAAGCGCGCGTCGCGCCGGAAGGGATGAGCGCGCCGGTCCAGGACAAGCGTGGTCGCCGCGGGCCGCGCACCCGTCCCGAGCCCACGCCCACCCAGCGCGCGCTGTCGCTGCTGACGCGGCGGGAACACTCCCGACGCGAACTGACCCGCAAGCTGACGGCGCGCGGCGTGGAGGCCGCCGACGCCGAGGCCGCGGTGGATAGGCTCGGTGACGCCGGCTGGCAGGACGACGGCCGGTTCGCCGAGTTGCTGGTCCGGAGCCGGGCCGCCTCCGGGCAGGGGCCGGTCCGCATCCGCGCCGAACTGGGCATGCACGGGATCGACGCGGCCTTGGTCGCGGCGGCGTTCGAGGCATTCGATGGCGACTGGGTCGAGAACGCCCGGGACCTCGTGCGGCGCCGGTTCGGCACGGGCGTGGCGGACGATCCGGTGCGCCGGCGCAAGGCGGCCGAACTGCTGTTCCGCCGGGGGTTCGACGGCGACCAGGTCCGCGCCGCGACACGCTTCGATCCGGACGACTGACCGGCCGCCGGCGCGGAAGGCCGGCCCGGCCGCCTGCTAATCTTTGCGGTCGCCCCGTCCACCGACCTGCATGAACGCGCCTGCCAAGCCCAGCACCAACCAGATCCGCAGCGACTTCCTGGGTTTCTTCGAGGACCGCGGCCACGCCGTCGTGCCGTCGAGCTCGCTCGTGCCCGGCAACGACCCGACGCTGCTGTTCACCAACGCCGGCATGGTGCAGTTCAAGGACGTGTTCCTGGGCGCCGAGAAGCGCAGCTACACGCGCGCGGTGTCGAGTCAACGCTGCGTGCGGGCCGGCGGCAAGCACAACGACCTGGACCAGGTCGGCTACACCGCGCGCCACCACACCTTCTTCGAGATGCTGGGCAACTTCAGCTTCGGCGACTACTTCAAGAAGGAGGCGATCACCTGGGCGTGGCAGCTGCTGACCAAGACCTGGAAGCTGCCGCCCGAGCGCCTGCTCGCGACCGTCTACCACACCGACGACGAGGCCTACGCCATCTGGCGCGACGACGTCGGGCTGCCGCCGGACCGCATCATCCGCATCGGCGACAACAAGGGCGCGCCCTACGCCTCGGACAACTTCTGGCAGATGGCCGACACCGGTCCGTGCGGCCCGTGCTCGGAGATCTTCTACGACCACGGCCCCGGCCACGCCGGCGGCCCGCCCGGTTCGCCGGACGAGGATGGCGACCGCTTCATCGAGATCTGGAACAACGTCTTCATGCAGTTCGACCGCCAGGCCGACGGCACGCTCGTGCCGCTGCCCGCGCCCTGCGTGGACACGGGCATGGGCCTGGAGCGCATCGCCGCGGTGCTGCAGGGCGTGCACAGCAACTACGAGACCGACCAGTTCCAGCACCTGATCGCGGCCGCCGCGCGCCACACCGGCACCGCCGACCTCGACAACAAGTCGCTGCGCGTGATCGCCGACCACGTCCGCGCCTGCGCGTTCCTCATCGTGGACGGCGTGCTGCCGTCCAACGAGGGGCGCGGCTACGTGCTGCGCCGGATCATCCGCCGCGCGCTGCGCCATGGCTGGATGCTCGGCGTGCGCGGCGGCTTCTTCTGGAAGATGGTCGCGCCGCTGGTCGAGGTGATGGGCGAGGCATACCCGGAACTGGCGGCGAAGCAGCCGCTGGTCGAGCGTGCGCTGCAGGCCGAGGAAGCCCGTTTCGACGAGACCCTCGAGCAGGGCATGCGCATCTTCGACGAGGTCGCCGCGCGCAGCGCCGGTGCCGACGCGTCGGTGATCCCCGGCGAGGACGCGTTCCGCCTGTACGACACCTACGGCTTCCCCGTGGACCTCACCGCCGACATCGCGCGCGAGCGCGGCCTGCAGGTGGACATGGGCGGCTTCGAAGAGGCCATGCGGCGCCAGCGCGAGACCGCGCGCGCGGCGGGCAAGTTCGGCGGCGGCATCGTGCTGCCGGCGGAGGTCGTCGCGCGGCTGAAGCCGACGGAGTTCCTCGGCTACGACCACCACGAGGCCGGTGGCCTCCAGGTCGTCGCGCTGCTGCGCGACGGCCGGCCGGTGCAGGCGCTGGAACCGGGCGACGAGGGCGTCGTGCTGCTCGACCGCACGCCGTTCTACGCCGAGTCCGGAGGCCAGGTCGGCGATGCCGGCCACCTGGCGGAGGCCGGCGTGATGTTCGACGTCGCCGACACCCAGAGGCTCGCCGGCCAGTTCCACGGCCACGTCGGCCAGCTCAAGTCGGGCACGTTGCGCGTCGGGGACCATGTCGTGGCCGCGATCGACGGCGAACGCCGCGCCGCGACGGTCCTCAACCATTCGGCCACGCACCTGCTGCATGCCGCGCTGCGCCAGGTGCTGGGCGACCACGTCACCCAGAAGGGTTCGCTGGTGGCGCCGGACCGGCTGCGCTTCGACTTCGCGCACCTGCAGGCGATGACGCCAGCGGAGCTCGCCGAGGTCGAGCGCCGGGTCAACGCCGAGATCCGCGCCAACCACGAGGCCGAGGTCCGGCACATGGGCATGCAGGAGGCCCTCGACTTCGGCGCAATGGCGCTGTTCGGCGAGAAGTACGGCGAGCGCGTGCGCGTCCTGCGCATGGGCGAGGGTTCGATCGAGCTGTGCGGCGGCACGCACGTGGGCCGCACCGGTGACATCGGCGTGTTCAAGATCGTGTCCGAGGGCGGTGTCTCCGCCGGCGTGCGCCGGATCGAGGCGGTCAGCGGGCAGGGCGCGCTCGACCACATCGCGCTGGAGGAGCGCCGGCTGCACGAGGCCGCGCACCTGCTGGGCGGCAGCGTCGCCGACATCGGCGACAAGGTGCGTGCGCTGCTCGACCGCCAGAAGAAGCTCGAGCGCGAACTCGACGCCGCGAAGGCCCGGGCCGCCTCCGGGGCGACCAGCGACCTGGCCGCGCAGGCCGTCGACGTCGGCGGGGTGAAGGTGCTGGCCGCGCGCCTGGAAGGGTTCGACGCGAAGGCGTTGCGCGATGCCGTGGACCGCCTCAAGCAGCAGCTCGGCGATGCGGTCGTGCTGCTGGCCGGCGCCGGCGATGGCAAGGCCGCGCTGGTCGCCGGCGTCAGCGGCGCGGCACTCGGTCGCGTCAAGGCCGGCGAACTGCTGTCCAGCGTCGCCAGGCGCGTCAACGGGAAGGGCGGCGGTCGCCCGGACCTCGCGCAGGGCGGCGGCGAGGACGGCCCCGCGCTGCACGAGGCGCTCGCGGACGTCCCCGCCTGGGTCGCGGGGCGGCTCGGAGGCTGAATCCGCGCCCGGCTGAACGGCCGGGCGGGTGCCGTGACTTGTTTCCTTGTTGCCGGTCGCGACACGCCGTTAAGATGCCGGGCTACGGACAGGAGGTTCCCCCATGCTGATCCTGACAAGGCGCGTCGGCGAGACCCTGATGATTGGCGACTCCGTGACGGTCACGGTGCTCGGCGTGAAGGGCAACCAGGTCCGCATCGGCATCACCGCACCGAAGGATGTCGCGGTGCATCGCGAGGAGATCTACCAGCGCATCCAGCGCGGCGAGGATGCGCAGCCGGTCGCGGGTGAGGGTAGCGACGGGGCGTCCTAACCGGTATCCTGCGCGGCGCGCTGCGCACCGCCGCCGCGCCACGAATCCCGGAGACTTGCCCGAGAGGCCGAAGGGGCTCCCCTGCTAAGGGAGTATGGGGTC
>CAMLHR010000187.1 GCA_946479915.1 uncultured Lysobacter sp. | reverse complement strand
CGGCGGCGCCTCCGGTGCCGTTGCTGTGGAAGGTGACGCACGAGGACAACGCGCTGTACCTGCTCGGGTCGTTCCACTTGCTGAAGCCGTCGGACTACCCGTTGTCGCCGGACGTGGACGACGCGCTGGCCGACGCGGAAACGGTGCTGTTCGAGATCCCGCCGGACCAGATGGACTCGCCGGCGCTCGCCGCGGGGATGCTGAAGGCGGCGCTGCGCACGGACGGGACGACCCTGGATTCGGAGATCGGGCCGGACCTGGCGGCCAGGCTCCGCGCCTGGTCGGACGCGCTGCCGCCGGGCTCGCCGATGAACGCCGGGGTGCTGCAGGCCTTCGATCCGTGGTTCGCCGGCCTGACCGTGTCGGTGCTGCAGATGACCGCGATGGGCCTGGATCCCGAACTCGGGCTCGACCGGCACTTCATGGAACTCGCCGCGTTGGGCGACAAGGATGTGGGCGGCCTGGAGACGGCCGCCGACCAGATCGCGCTGTTCGACGCGATGGATCCGGAGGAACAGGTGCAGATGCTGGCCGACGCGCTGGCCGACGTGGAGGCCGGCGCGGAGGAACTCGACCAGCTGCACGCCGACTGGCGCGCCGGGGACGCGGCCGCGCTGTGGGAAGGCATGGCGGCGGACATGCGCCGCGAGTTCCCGCAGCTCTACCAGGCGATCAACGTGGACCGGAACCGGGCGTGGGTGCCGCAGTTGCGCGCGCGCCTGGAGGCGGACGACGGCGACGACGCCCTCGTGGTCGTCGGTGCCCTGCACCTGCTCGGCGAGGACGGCGTGGTCGAGGCGTTGCGGCGCGAGGGCTACGCCGTCGAGCGGATCTGCAGCGCCTGCCCGGCGAACGGGGACGAGTGAGCGACGCCGCCGCGCGCGACGCGCAGGCGGTCGACGCGCTCCAGCGGGGCGACGTCGCGCAGGCCCTGGCTCTGGCGCGCGCGCTCGCCGCGGCCCATCCCGCCAACCCGGCGGCCCATGCGCTCGCCGGCGCCGCGGCGCTGCGCGCGCGACAGCCGGCGCTCGCCATCGACCACCTGCGGCGCGCCGAGGCGCTGGAGCCCGGGCGTCCCGACCATGCCGCGCAGCTCGCGCTCGCGTACCGGCACGCGGATGCGTTCGAGCCCGCGCTCGAGGCGATGCGGCGTGCGGTCGCGGCGGATCCCGCGCGCGCGGACTACCAGTTCAACCTCGCGACGCTGCTGGTCTTCGCCGGGCGCCTGGACGAGGCGCGCGATGCGTACGACGCCTGCCTGGCGCTGGACGGGACGCACTGGAAGGCGCACATGGGCCACGCGCAGCTGCGGCAGGGGGCCGATGCGTCCGCCGCGCGCGCGGCGCGGCTCGAGGCGCTGCTGGCCTCCCACGCGGGCGACGCGCAGGCGCGCATCTACCTGCACCTCGCCCTGGGCTGGGAATGCGAAGGACTCGGCGACTACGCCGCCGCGTTCGCGCACTTCACCGCGGGGAAGGCCGCGCAGCGGGAGGGCACGGGCTACGACTTCGCAACCGACCGGGCGATGTTCGACGCACTGGCGCAGGTGCGGCCGATGCCCGGCGACGGCCCGGGCCATGGCGGCGCGGCGCCGATCTTCGTCGTCGGCATGCCGCGCAGCGGCACCACGCTGCTGGACCGCATCCTGTCGAGCCACCCGTCTGTGCGTTCGGTCGGCGAGCGGCACGACTTCGGCCTGCTGCTCAAGCGCGCCTCGGGCGTGCGCACGCCAGCGCTGCTCGATGCCGCGACCGTGGCCGCGGCGCGCGACCTCGACTGGGCGCGGATCGGTGCGGCCTATGCGGCCGCCGTGGCGACCGGTGCAGGCGACGGCGCCCGCGTCGTGGACAAGCAGCCGTTCAACGTCCTGCACGCCGGCTTCATCGCCAGGGCGCTTCCCGACGCGCGCATCGTGTGCCTGCGCCGCGAGCCGCTCGACACCTGCCTGGGCAACTTCCGCCAACTCTTTCCGGCCGGCGGCTACCACGGGTACGCAATGGACCTGCTCGACACCGGCCGCTACTGGCAGGCCCTCGACGGCCTCGTGGCGCACTGGCGGGACGCGTTCCCCGGGCGCGTGCTGGAGGTTGGCTACGAGGCGCTGGTGGATGCGCCGGAACAGGTCGTGCGCGAGGTGCTCGCGCATTGCGGCCTGCCCTGGGACGACGCGTGCCTGGACTTCGCCGCGAATCCGGCGGCGGTGGCGACGGCGAGCGCGGTGCAGGTGCGCGCGCCGCTCAACCGGTCGTCGATCGGCCGGTGGCGCCGCTACGAGGCGGAACTCAGGCCGCTGCGCGCGCTGCTGGATCTTCCATGACGATGCAGTCCACCGGGCAGGCGGGCACGCACAGCTCGCAGCCGGTGCACAGCGGCTCGACGACGACGTGCATGTGCTTGCCCGCGCCGACGATCGCGTCCACCGGGCAGGCGTGGATGCACTTGGTGCAGCCGATGCAGATCTCCTCGAGCACCAGCGCGACCCGCGGCGGCTGGTGCACGCCGCGCGCACGGTCGTAGGGCAGGGCCGGCACGCCGAGCACGCGCGCCAGCGCACGCGCGCCGGGATCGCCGCCCGGCGGGCAGCGCTCCGGACCGGCCTCGCCGCGCGCCATCGCCTCCGCATACGGCCGGCAACCGGCGAACCCGCATTGCCCGCACTGGGTCTGCGGCAGCAGGCGATCCAATCGTTCGAGCAAATCGGTCATCGGCGGGAAGGGTCGGGTTCAGCGCACGGGCATGCCCGGCGCGGCACCGGGATCGGCATCCAGCAGGTGCAGGCCACCGCCGTCGAAGCCGGCGGACAGGATCATCCCCTCGCTCATGCCGAAGCGCATCTTGCGCGGCGCGAGGTTGGCGATGAACACGACGTTGCGGCCGACGAGCTTTTCGGGCTCCCCGTACGACGCGCGGATGCCGGAGAAGATCTGCCGCTTGCCCAGGTCGCCGGCGTCGAGCTCGAAGCGCAACAGCTTGTCGGAGCCTTCGACGGACTCGCAGGCGAGGACCTTGCCGATGCGGAGGTCGAGTTTCGCGAAGTCGTCGATCTTGATGGTGTCAGGGGTTTTTGTAGGAGCCGCTTCAGCGGCGACTACGTTCCCCATGGTGTCCTTGCTGGCTTCGGTCATGGCTTCGATCTGCTTGGGGTCGATGCGGGTGAACAGGGGCTGGTAGCGCTCGATGGTCGTGCCGAGCAGCGGGGCGCCGACGTGCTCCCAGCGGGTGAGCGGGGCGCGCAGGAACGCCTCGGCGCGTTCGGCCACGTGCGGGAGCACGGGCTTGAGCGCGAGGGCGAGCACGCGGAACAGGTTCAGGCCCTGGGTGCAGACGGCCTGCAACTCCGCGTCGGAACCTTCCTGCTTCGCGATCACCCACGGCTTGCGCTCGTCGATCCAGCGGTTGGCCTCGTCGGCCAGCGCCATCGCCAGGCGCAGCGCGGTCGCCGCCTCGTTGCGCTGGTAGGCCGCGGCGATCGGTCCGATCTCGGCGACGAACCGTTCGCACATCGCCTTGTCCGCCAGCGCGCCAGCCAGGCGCCCGTCGAAGCGCTTGTCGATGAAGCCCGCGCAGCGGCTGGCCAGGTTCACGAACTTGCCGACCAGGTCCGAGTTCACCCGCGACACGAAATCCGCCAGGTTGAGGTCCAGGTCGTCCACGCCGCCCGCGGTCTTGGTCGCGAAGTAGTAGCGCAGTGCCTCCGGGTCCAGCCCGAGCGATGACCCTGCGAGAGCGCCGGAGCCGTACGCCGCGACGCCAATCCGAATCACACTGGCGATGAGGAAT
>CAMLHR010000186.1 GCA_946479915.1 uncultured Lysobacter sp. | reverse complement strand
CTATCGCACGATGCTGGTAGTGCGCTTCGACGAGGAGGCCGTCGGGGAGATGGCTGCGGCACTGGCGATCCCGGTCTGGCCGGCGCCGCGTCCGAAGCCGGTGCTCTGGCTCGCGATCGACGACGGCAGCGGCCCGCGGCTGGTCGGTGCGCGCCAGGACGACGTCGCGCGGTCGCTCACGTCGCGTGCGATCGAGCGTGGCTACCACCTCGGGTTGCCGGCCGGTTCCGCGGCCGCACGCGCGGTCGTCGGCGCCATCTGGCGCGGCGACACCGCCGCGGTGGCGCGCGCGTCCGAGCGGTACCAGCCCCCGATGCAGCTCGTGGGCAAGCTGTACCGGCAGGGCAGCGGCTGGCGCGCGGACTGGATCTTCGTGGACGACGGCCGCGTGCTCTCGTCCTGGTCGGCCGAGGAGCGGGACGCCCGCGCGGCGCTGGCGGCGGGCGCGGACGGGGCCGCCGACGCACTGGCCGCCCGCTACGCGCAGGCGCCGGAAACCGATCCGCCCGGCAACTTCGTCTTCGTGTTCAGCGGCATCGACAGCGCCGACGACTACCTGCGCCTGTCGGCCTGGCTGCAGGCGCAGCCGGTGGTCACCGACGTGACGCCGCTCACCGCGGCGGGCGACACGTTCACCGCGGAACTCGCGCTGGGAACGGGGTTGTCGGGATTCGCGCGGATGGCGGCGCGCAGCGACGTGATCGAGGCGGTGGAGGGCCCGGTGCCCGCGGGACCCGCCGATCCAGTCGTGCCGGTCGATCCCGCGGCGGCACCGTCGACCCCGACCCGGTACCGCGTCCTTTGAGCCCCGGGATGGACGACGCGCCGCTGGTCGAGATCGCGCGCTTCCTGCGCCGGTTGCAGTGGATCGTCGTCGGCCTGGTGGCGCTGTGGCTGGTCGGGCTGCTCGCGCCCGTGCTCACGCCGTTCGTGCTCGGCGCACTGCTCGGCTGGCTGGGCGATCCGCTGGTGGACCGCCTCGTCGCGAGCGGGCGGTCGCGCGGCGCCTCGGTGACGCTGGTGTTCACCGGAATGGTGCTGGTGCTGCTCGTCGGGCTGGTGACCATGGTGCCCCTGCTCGAGCGCCAGGTCGTGACGCTGTTCGAGGCGCTGCCGCGCTACCGCGAGTGGATCGTCGGCACCGCGTGGCCGTGGCTCGAGGCGCGCACCGGCCTGGAGCTGATTTCGTTGCTCGACGCGGCGCGGCTGATCGCGCTGGCGCGCCAGCACTGGGAGGGCGCCGGCGGCGCCGCGGCGCAGGTGCTGGGCTATCTGTCGCGGTCGGGGTTCGCGCTGCTGGCCTGGCTGGCGAACATCGTGTTGCTGCCGGTGCTGACGTTCTTCTTCCTGCGCGACTGGGACCTGCTGGTGGCGCGCGTGGCCTCGCTGGTGCCGCGCGACCACCTGCCCACCGTCACGCGGCTGGCGCGGGAATCGGACGAGGTGCTCGGCGGGTTCCTGCGCGGGCAGCTGCTGGTGATGCTGATCCTCGGCGTGTTCTACGGCGTCGGGCTTTGGATCGTCGGGCTGGACCTGGGCCTGCTGATCGGCCTCGTCGCGGGTCTGCTGACCTTCGTGCCCTACCTCGGGCCGGCCAGCGGCATCGTGCTGGGCGTGATCGCCGCGCTGATGCAGTACGGCGACTGGCAGCACGTGGTCGGCGTGCTCGCCGTCTTCGGCATCGGCCAGGTCGTGGAAACCTACGTGCTGACGCCGAAGCTGGTGGGCGACCGGATCGGGCTGCATCCGATGGCGGTGATCTTCGCGGTGATGGCGGGCGGCGTGCTCTTCGGGTTCCTGGGGATGCTCCTGGCACTGCCGGTGGCGGCGGTGGCGAACGTGCTGCTGCGCTTCGCCGAGGAGCGCTACACGCACAGCAGGCTCTACGCCGGCGTGCATCCGGAGATCGTGCAGCCAGGCCCGGCTGGCGCGCCCGCGCCGGACACCGCGGACCAGCCGTGAGCCTTCCCCCGCCGGGGCGCGCGCCGCGTGGCGCGGTGCCGCAGTTGCCGCTGGCGCTGCGCTATCCCCCCGACCAGCGGTTCGACACCTTCGTGCACGCACCGGAAGGCGCGCTCGGGCAGTTGCGCGCGCTCGCCACCGGCGAGGCGGGCGACCGCCTGTACCTCGCGGGTGTCGCGGGGACCGGCAAGACGCACCTGGCGCTCGCGACCTGCGCGGCCGCGGAGGCGGGCGGCGCGCGCGCCCGTTACCTGCCGTTGCGCGCGGCGGCGGGGCGCGTGCGCGAGGCGCTCGACGCCCTGGGCGATGCCGGGGGCGATGCCGCGCTGGTCGCGCTCGACGGGCTCGACGCGATCGCCGGTGGACGCGACGACGAGGTTGCGGTGTTCGCGTTCCACGAGCGGGCACGCCGCGCGGGAGTACGGTTGCTGTACACGGCCCGCACGGCCCCGGATGGCCTTCCGCTCGTGTTGCCGGACCTGCGCTCGCGGTTGTCGCAATGCGCCCGCATCGTGCTGTCGCCGCTGGGCGACGCGGGCCGGCGCGAGGTCCTGCGCGAACGCGCGCACCGCCGCGGCCTGGTGCTGGAGGACGCGGCGCTCGACTGGCTGCTCGCCCGCGCCGGCCGCGACCTCGCCGGACTCACCGCGCTGCTCGAACGCCTGGACAAGGCCTCGCTCGCCGCGCAGCGGCGCCTGACGGTCCCGTTCCTGCGCGAGGTGCTGGCTACGCCGGGCGGCGACTGAGTTCCGCGTCCAGCCGCGCCAGGCGTTCGGGCGTGCCGACGTCCGTCCAGCGGCCGCGGTGGTGCTCGCCGGTCACCGCACCGCGCGCCATCGCCGCGCGCAGCAGCGGCGCGAGCTGGAAGCGCGGCGGGTCCTCCTCGCTGCCCGCGCGCCCGGCGACCACGTCGCGCCAGTCGTCGAACAGCGACGGGCGGTAGACGCCGATGCCGGCGAAGGTCAGCCGGGTCGGGCCCTCGTCCGCGACGCGGCCATTGCCCTCGAGCACGAAGTCGCCGCCCGGATGGTGCCCGGGGTTGTCCACGAGGACGAGGTGCGCGTCGCCCGCGGGGTCGCGCGGCAGCGCCGCGTAGTCGTGGTCGCTGTAGATGTCGCCGTTCACCGCGAGGAACGCGTCGTTCCCGCCGCCGTCGCCGCGCAGCCAGGGCAGGGCGTTGAACATCCCCCCGCCGGTTTCCAGGGGCGTCGCGCCCTCCAGCGAGTAATGCAGGCGCAGGCCCCAGCGCGACCCGTCGCCCAGTGCCTCGGGGAAGCGGTGTGCCAGCCAGCTCGTGTTGACGACGACGTCGGTCGCGCCCGCGGCCGCCAGCTTTTCCAGGTGGCGGACGATCAGCGAACGGCCGCCCGCCTCGAGCAGCGGCTTGGGCGTGTGTTCGGTGAGCGGGCGCATGCGCTCGCCGAACCCCGCGGCGAAGACCAGCGCCTTCATGGTGCGACGCCGACCGCGTCCAGCGCGGGTTTCACCCGGCGCTCGATGAGCGCATGCAGCGCCAGGAACTCCGGATGCCGCGGCAGCACGCCGTCCAGGTACGCGATGAACCGGGGCGCGTCCGCCAGGTACTTCGGCTTGCCATCGCGGTGGCGCAGGCGCGCGAAGATCCCGAGCACCTTCAGGTGGCGCTGCACGCCGATCCAGTCCACGTCCCGGCGGAACCGCGCATGCCCGGGCACGGGCAGGCCAGCGCCCGATGCGCGCGCGTGGTAGCCGTCGACCCACGCGTCGAAACGCGCCTCGGGCCAGCTGGCGAAGGCATCCTTGAACAGGCTCAGCACGTCGTACGCGACCGGGCCGCGCAC
>CAMLHR010000185.1 GCA_946479915.1 uncultured Lysobacter sp. | reverse complement strand
ATGCATCCGGCGAGGCATGCGCCGCGGGCTGGATCGCCGGTCTGGGCCCGTTGCTGCCCGCGGGCGAGCACGACCGCGCGCGCGACATGCTCGGCTACTACCTCGGGATCCTGCGCGACGAGGCGCGATCCACGCAGTACTGCCCGCGCTGACGCGACCTACACGCCGCGCGCCCAGACTGGGCGCATGGCGCAGGTCCTCCACAAGCCGCAGGCCTTCCGCAGCGCCGAATTCGAGCGCCAGCGCGCGCTCGACGCCTACCGCATCGTGGACACCCTGCCCGAGGACGCCTACGACGACATCGCCCGCGTCGCCGCGGCCGTGTGCAACACCCCGGTGGCGCTGGTGTCGCTGATCGATCGGGACCGGCAGTGGTTCAAGGCGCAGGTCGGCAGCGACGTGAAGCAGACCCCGCGCGACGAGGCGGTGTGCGACTTCGCCATCCGCGCGCCGTCGCAGCTGCTGGAAGTGCCGGACATCGCGAACGATCCGCGGTTCGCGCGGTACCCCGCCGTCGCCGGCGTCGCGGGCGCGCGCTTCTACGCGGGCATGCCGCTGGTGACTCCCGGCGGCGCGGCGATCGGCACCGTGTGCGTCGTGGACCGGCAACCCCGGCGCCTTGCGCCCGCGCAACGCAGCGCGCTCGAGTCGCTCGCCCGGATCACGATCAACCTGCTCGAGGACCGCCAGCGCGAGCGCGTGCTGGCGCGCGCCGCGTTCCTGCCCAGGCCGCCGGCCAACGAGTTGCCGTCCCCGGTCTACACCGTCGCGCTGCTGCAACTGCAGGGGCACGCCGAGCTGGTGGCCACGCGCGGCGAGCGCATGGCCGAGCGCCTGTTGCGCGAGTTCGACGCGCGGCTGGAGGCCTGCCTGCGCCCCGGCAGCGGCGACGCGATCGACCGTGCGACCGACAGCGCCGAGTTCGTCGCGGTGCTGCACGGGGACGACGCCAACGAAAGCCTCGAATGCCTGCGACGTGCCGCGACGGTCGCCGCGCGCGAGGCCGGGCTGTCCGTCTGCATCGGCGCCGCCAGGGCCGAGGACGGCCTGGAACCGCTCGAGCCGGTGTTCCTGCGCGCCGACGAGGCGCTCAGCGAGGAAAAGAGCAAACTGCACCCGCCGACCGACGCGGCCTGACCCCGCCCCCGGAGACGTCCATGCGCCGCCTGCTGTCCATCCTCCTGATGCTGGTGCTGGCCGGTTGCGTCCAGCGCACCGTGATCGATTCGTCGCTCGCGCCCGGGGAAGCCACGGTGGCGGGCAAGCTGGTCGCCATCGACACCGACCCGTGGGCCTACGACGGCAACGCCGTCCTGCAGGTCGCGGTCCCCGGCCACGGCATCGTCCCGGTGCACCTGCCGGCGCGCTGGAACCTCTGCGCGGCTCCGCCGGTGGACGTGGCGTCACTCGCGATCGGCGACGACGTGCAGGTGACGGGCACCGTCTCGGACGACGGCGCCATCGTCGTGTGCGCCGGCGCGGCGCACCGCGTCACCCGCGTGGAGTGACTCAGGCGAGTAGCGGGTTCGCCTTGTCGCCCTCGATCCCGTACTGCTTCATCGCCCGCGCCACGTCCTTGCCGGTCATCTTGCCTTCCGCCGCCAGCGCGGCGATGGCTGCGTGCGCGATGTGGAAGCGGTCGACCTCGAAGTGGCTGCGCAGGTGCGCGCGCGTGTCCGAGCGGCCGAAGCCGTCGGTGCCGAGCACGGTGTAGCGCATCGGCACGAACGCGCGGACCTGCTCGGCGAAGGTGCGCACGTAGTCCGTCGCGGCGATCGCGGGGCCCTGTCGGCCCTCGAGCAGCTGCGTGATGTACGGCACGCGCGGCGACTTCGCGTCCGGGTTGCGCCGGTTCCAGCGCTCGGCGGCCTGGCCGTCGCGGGCGAGCTCGGTGAAGCTCGGGCACGACCAGATGTCCGCGGTCACGCCGAAGTCCTTGTCCAGCAATTCCGCCGCCGCGATCGCCTCGCGCAGGATCGTGCCGCTGCCCATGAGCTGCACCCGCAGGTCGCCCTTCTTCGGCTTGCCGGCGTCGGTGAGCAGGTACATGCCCTTGATGATCCCCTCCGCCGCGCCCTCGGGCATCGCCGGGTGGGCGTAGTTCTCGTTCATCAGGGTCAGGTAGTAGTACTCGTCCACCTGTTCGTCGAGCATGCGCTGCATGCCGTGCTGCAGGATCACCACGACCTCGTAGCCGAACGTCGGGTCGTAGCTGCGGCAGTTGGGAATCGCGCTGGACAGCAGGTGGCTGTGCCCGTCCTCGTGCTGCAGGCCCTCGCCGTTCAGCGTGGTGCGGCCCGCGGTCGCACCGAGCAGGAAGCCGCGCGCGCGCATGTCCGCCGCCTGCCACGCGCTGTCGCCGATGCGCTGGAAGCCGAACATCGAGTAGTAGATGTAGAACGGCATGAGCTGCACGTCGTTGGTGCTGTAGCTGGTGGCGCAGGCCATCCAGCTGGAGAACGCGCCGCATTCGGTGATGCCTTCCTCCAGCACCTGGCCGGCGGCGTCCTCGCGGTAGTACATCAGCTGGTCGCGGTCCACCGGCTTGTACTGCTGGCCCTTCGGCGAGTAGATGCCGAGCTGCCGGAACATGCCCTCCATGCCGAACGTGCGCGCCTCGTCGGCGACGATCGGCACGCAGCGCGGCCCGACCTGCTTGTCGCGCAGGGTGATGTTCAGCGCCTGCACGAACGCCATGGTCGTGCTGATCTCGCGGTCGCCCGTGTCCTTGAGCAGGCGCTCGTACACCTCCAGCTTCGGCGCCTGCAGCGACTCGGTCGCCTTGCGCCGCCGCTGCGGCAGGAACCCGCCGAGCGCGGCCCGGCGCTCCTTCATGTACTGCACTTCCTCCGAGTCCTCGCCCGGGTGGAAGAACGGGATCTGCCCGTCGGCCAGCTGCTCGTCGGTCACCGGCACGTTGAAGCGGTCGCGGAAGATCCGGATCGCCTCGTCGTCCATCTTCTTGGTGCCGTGGGTCGGGTTGAGCGACTCGCCCGCCTCGCCCATGCCGTAGCCCTTGACCGTCTTGGCCAGGATGACCGTCGGCATGCCCTTCGTGCGCACGGCCTCGTGGTACGCCGCGTACACCTTGTGCGGATCGTGGCCGCCGCGGTTGAGCCGCCACACGTCCTCGTCGCTGAGGTTGGCGACGAGCTGCGCGGTCTCCGGGTACTTGCCGAAAAAGTGCTCGCGCGTGTACGCGCCGCCGAATGCCTTGCAGTTCTGGTACTCGCCGTCGACGGTTTCCATCATGAGCTGGCGCAGCTTGCCGGAGGTGTCGCGCGCGAGCAGCGGATCCCAGTAGCTGCCCCAGATGACCTTGAGCACGTTCCAGCCGGCGCCGCGGAACTGGCCTTCCAGCTCCTGGATGATCTTGCCGTTGCCGCGCACCGGGCCGTCCAGGCGCTGCAGGTTGCAGTTGACGACGAACACCAGGTTGTCCAGGCCCTCGCGGCCCGCGACCGACAGCGCGCCCAGCGACTCGGGCTCGTCCGTCTCGCCGTCGCCCAGGAAGCACCACACCTTGCGGTCGGTCTTCGGCATCAGCCCGCGCGCTTCCAGGTACTTCCAGTTGCGCGCCTGGTAGATCGCGGCGATCGGGCCCAGGCCCATGCTCACCGTCGGCGTCTGCCAGTAGTCGGGCATCAGCCACGGGTGCGGGTAGCTCGACAGGCCGCCGCCGCCGACTTCCATGCGGAAGTTGTCCAGGTGCGACTCGTCGAAGCGGCCCTCCAGGAACGAGCGCGCGTAGATGCCCGGCGAGCTGTGGCCCTGGATGTAGAGCAGGTCGCCCGGGTGGTC
>CAMLHR010000184.1 GCA_946479915.1 uncultured Lysobacter sp. | reverse complement strand
GCCGCTCCAGCGGCGACGGATCCCGATGGCCTGGACGATGTCGCCGATGAAGCGGCTCCTGCAGAGGACCTGGCGGGGGACGCCGGGATGTTCCCGCCGCCGAGCAGCGGCGGCGACTACTTCGTGACGTTCGGCAGCTTCTCCTCGCCGTCCGCGGCCGACGGGATCGTCGCGCAGTTGCGCGCGTCCCAGCTGCCCGGTTTCCGCGAGCAGGCCCAGGTGGACGGCTGGGCCGTGCACCGCGTGCGCATCGGCCCCTACGCCAGCCGCGCCGAGGCCGAAGCTGCGCGCCTGCGCGCCGCGCACGTGCGCGACGACGTGGACGCGCAGGTGATCACGCGCGACGGCACCGCGGTGGCCGTGGAGGACGACGACGAGGACGAGGAGGCACCGGCCAGCGAGCCGGCGCCGGCGACCTCGCCTCCGGCGCCCGCACCCGCGCCGACCGTCGCCGCCGACACCGGCTTCGCCGTGCAGCTCGGTGCGTTCCGCGACACCGCCGATGCCGAGGCGCTGCGCGCCCGCGTGCGCGAGGCCGGCTTCAACACGTTCACCGAACAGGTCAGCACCGAGCAGGGCACGCTGACCCGCGTCTTGGTCGGTCCGGCGATGGACCGCGCCACGGCCGAGCGCCTGCAGGCGCAGGTCAAGGCACGGTTCGGCATCGACGGCCTGGTCCGCTCGCACCCGTGACGATCACCGACTGGGTCCTGCTGGCGGTGATGGGGGTGTCGACGGTGCTGGGCCTGGTGCGCGGCTTCATCGGCGTGCTGGCCTCGCTCGCCGCGTGGGTGCTGGCCGGCTGGGCGGCGTTCCGGTTCGGCGCCCAACTGGCCGTCGTGCTGGCGGGCGGCGGCGAGCCGGGGCCGAGCGAGTTGTTCGGCGGCTACGCGATCAGCTTCCTCGTGGTGCTGGTCGTGGTCGGCCTGGTGGGCTGGGGCGTGCGCAAGCTGGTGCACGGCGTCGGCCTGTCGGGCGTGGACCGGTTCCTCGGCCTGGTGCTGGGCCTGGCGCGCGGCATGTTCGTCGCCTGCGTGCTGGTCCTGCTCATGGGCTTCACGGCGCTGCCGCAGGATGCGGAATGGCGCCGGTCGCGCACCCTGCCGGTGCTCCTGCCGGGTGCGCTGTTCCTGCGTGGATGGCTGCCCGACTGGGCGGCGGCCCACGCCGACTTCGATCCAGAACCTGCAACCGACGCCCCGGCGTCGAGGACCTAACGAACATGTGCGGCATCATCGGAATCGTCGGCACCAACCAGGTCGCACCCGCGCTGTACGACGGGCTGACCGTCCTGCAGCACCGGGGCCAGGACGCCGCCGGCATCGCGACGGTCAACGGCACGCACCTCAACGTGTACAAGGGCAACGGCCTGGTGCGCGACGTGTTCGACGCGCGCGCCATGCACCAGCTCGCCGGGCGCGTCGGCATCGGCCACTGCCGCTACCCCACCGCCGGCTCGGAGGGCAACGACGAGGCGCAGCCGTTCTACGTCAACTCGCCGTACGGCATCGCGCTGGCCCACAACGGCAACCTGATCAACACCGACGCGCTGCAGCGCGAAGTGTTCGAGCAGGACCGCCGAAACATCAACACCGAGTCCGACTCCGAGGTCCTGCTCAACGTGTTCGCGCACGAGCTGGACACGCAGCGGTCGCTGTCGCCCGAGTCCGTGTTCAAGGCGCTGGACGGCGTCTACCGGCGCATCCGCGGCGGCTACGCCGTCGTCGCCACGGTGCTGGGCCTGGGCCTGGTCGCCTTCCGCGACCCGCACGGCATCCGCCCGCTGGTGCTGGGCAGGCGCACCACCGCCGACGGCACCGAGTACGCGGTGGCGTCCGAATCGGTCGCGCTGGACCTGCTCGGCTTCGAGCGGATGCGCGACGTCGCGCCCGGCGAGGGCATCGGGGTCACGGCCGCGGGCGAGCTGCACGTGCACCAGTGCGTGCCGGCCGAATCGCACACGCCGTGCATCTTCGAGTACGTGTACTTCGCGCGCCCGGACTCGATGATGGACGACATCTCCGTCCACAAGGCGCGCATGCGCATGGGCGTGAAGCTCGGCGAGAAGATCCTGCGCGAGCGGCCCGACCACGACATCGACGTGGTGATCCCGATCCCCGACACCTCGCGCGACTCGGCGATGGAAATCGCCAACGTGCTGGGCGTGAAGTACCGGGAGGGCTTCGTCAAGAACCGCTACGTGGGCCGCACGTTCATCATGCCGGGGCAGGGTGAGCGCACGAAGTCGGTGCGCCGCAAGCTCAACGCCATCCCGCTGGAGTTCCGCGACCGCGTGGTGCTGCTGGTGGACGACTCGATCGTGCGCGGGACGACCTCGCGGCAGATCGTGCAGATGGCGCGCGACGCCGGTGCGCGCAAGGTCTACTTCGCGTCGGCCGCGCCGCCGGTGCGCCACGCCAACGTCTACGGCATCGACATGCCGGCGGTGGAGGAACTGGTCGCGCACGGCCGCAGCGAGCAGGAAGTCGAGGCGCTGCTGGGCGTGGACTGGCTGATCTACCAGGACCTGAAGGACCTGGAGGACGCCGTCGCCGGGCCGAAGTTCGAGGGCCGCCGCTTCGACAGTTCCTGCTTCAACGGCGACTACGTGACCGGCATCGAGCCGGGTTACTTCGAGCGCCTGCGCCACCTGCGGTCCGACGACGCCAAGACCCAGCGCCGCGGGTCGTGACCGATCGGGGACTGTTCGAGGCGGCGCTCGCGTGCCTCGATGCGGGCACGATCGAAGGCAAGCTCGCGCTGACGGCGAATGCCGCCGCGGCGTTCGGTCGCGGCGAGCTCGGCATGCCCGCCGACGCGCCGCCTCCCGCGCCGATCGCCATGCCGGGGCGGCCCGGGCGGCCCCGGCTGGTGCATCCGCGCGAGCTGCCGCGCCGCGGGTTCGGCACCGACGCCGGGCGCGCGGCCTTCATCCATGCCGTCGCGCACATCGAGTTCAACGCGATCGACCTCGCCTGGGACGCGGTGTACCGGTTCCGCGGCATGCCCGGGGCGTACTACGCGGACTGGGTGGGCGTGGCGGCGGACGAGGCGCGCCACTTCGCGATGCTGCGCACGCGCCTGCAGGCGCTGGGACACGACTACGGCGACTTCGACGCGCACAACGGGCTGTGGGAGATGGCGGAAAAGACCGCGCACGACGCGCTGGCACGCATGGCGCTCGTGCCGCGCGTGCTCGAGGCGCGCGGGCTGGACGTGACGCCGGGGATGATCGCGAAGCTCCACCAGCTCGGCGACGACGCGACCGCCGGCCTCCTCGAGGTGATCCTCCGCGAGGAGGTCGCGCACGTCGCCGCCGGTTCGCGCTGGTTCCGCTGGCTGTGCGGGCAAGCCGGCGTCGAGCCGCGCGCACGCTTCGGCGAACTGCTGCGCGAGCACGCCCGCGACGTGCTGCACGGCCCCTTCAACCTGGAGGCGCGTGCCGCCGCCGGCTTCGACAACGACGAGCTGGCCGACCTGACGTCAATGTAGGAGCCGCCATGGCGGCTCCTACAGGGTCTTCAAATCCACGCCGGTGGCGTCGATCCGCAGCACCGAGCCCTGTTCGTACCAGTCGCCCAGGACGATGCGGCGGCAGGCGCGGCGGTCGACGTCCAGCGCGTGCACCGCGGGGCGGTGCGTGTGGCCGTGCACCAGCGTGTCGATGCCGAAGCGGCGGAACGTCGCCTCGACCGTCGCCGGTGCCACGTCGGTGATCGCATCCATCGCGCCGGCCGCCTGCAGCCCGGCCTGGTGCGCGCGGCTGGCGGCGCGCGCCTGGTCGGCGAACGCCTGGCGCGCGGCCAGGGGCTGGGCCAGGAATTGCGCCTGCCAGC
>CAMLHR010000183.1 GCA_946479915.1 uncultured Lysobacter sp. | reverse complement strand
GCCTACCGGTTCAGCTCGCAAGTGAGCACCGCGCTGCCCGGCGCGATCGTGCTGGAGATCGGGCAGAGCCGCGCGCTGTTCGGCGCGTGGCCGCGGCTGCAGGCGCGGTTGCGCGAGGAACTCGGCGAACTCGGGTTCCGGCACCGGCTGGCCGCGGCCCCGAACCCGCACGCCGCGTGGGCGCTGGCGCACGCGCAAGACGGCATCGGCGTGGACGACCGGGTGCTCGCGCGGGCGCTCGGGCAGTTGCCGGTGGAGCACGCGGGCCTGGGCGACGACAACGCGCAGGCGTTCCGGCGCATGGGGCTGGCGACGCTGCGGCAGGTGTTCGCGCTGCCGCGCGACACCGTGGCGCGCCGCTTCCCCGCCACGGTGCTGGCGCAGCTGGACACGTTGCGCGGCGACCTCGCGCCGCCGCTCCCCTGCTACCGACCGCCGGACCGGTTCGACGCGCGCATCGAGTTCGAGCAGGAAGTCGAATCGAGCCAGGCGCTGCTGTTCCCGCTGCGGCGGCTGACGGCGGACCTGGGCGCGTACCTGGCCGGACGCGACGGTGGCGTGCAGCGCTTCGCGTTGCGGCTCGAGCACGAGGGCCGGCCGGACACGGAAGTGGTGGTCGGCCTGCTCGCCGCCGAGCGCGACCCGGCGATGCTGTTCGAGCTCGCGCGGGGCCGCCTGGAACAGGCGCGGCCGCCGGCACCGGTGCGCGGGTTGCGGTTGCTCGCGCGCGAGTTGCCGCCGTTCGTGCCGGCGGGGCGCGACCTGTTCGACGCGCGGCCGAAGCAGGCCGTGCCGTGGGAACAGGTGCGCGAACGCTTGCGCGCGCGGCTGGGCGACGAGGCGGTGCGGGGGATCCGGGTTCGGGAAGACCATCGCCCCGAACGCGCGTCCGCCGAAGCCCCTGTGGGAGCCGCTTCAGCGGCGAAAAAAGGCATCGCCGCTGAAGCGGCTCCCACGAGACCGGGGTGGCTGCTGCCGCGACCCATCCCGCTGCGCGATCCCGCGCGCGTGCTCGCCGGCCCCGAGCGCATCGAATCGGGCTGGTGGGACGGCGGCGAGGTGCGGCGCGACTATTACGTGGTCGAGACGCGCGGCGGGCAGCGCGCGTGGGCGTTCCGCGCCGCGGGCGAGCAGGGCGGGCCGTTCCTGCTGCACGGGTGGTTCGCATGAATGCGTTGCCCGGCTACGCGGAACTGCACTGCCTCTCGGCCTTCAGTTTCGGGCGCGGCGCATCGGTCGCGCGCGAGCTGTTCGCGCGGGCGAAGCAGCTCGGCTACGAGGCGCTGGCGATCACCGACGAGTGCACGCTCGCCGGCATCGTGCGCGCGTTCGAGGCCGCGCGCGAGACCGGCATGAAGCTCATCGTCGGCAGCGAGGTCCGGGTCGAGGGCGGCCCCAGGCTGGTGCTGCTGGTCGCCGACCAGGACGGCTATTCGGCGCTGTGCAGGCTCATCACCGTGGCGCGTCGCCGTGCGCCGAAGGGTCGGTACCGCGCCTTGCGCGAGGATTTCGCCGGGCTGCCGCCCGGGCTGCTCGCGCTGTGGCTGCCGGACATGGCGACGCCGGCGACGCACGACCACGACGCGGCCTGGTTGCGCGACGTGTTCGCCGGCCGCCTGTGGATCGGCGTCGGCCTGCACCGCGGCCCGGACGACGACGCGCGGCTGCGCGCGTTGCGCGCCCTGGGCGAACGCCACGGCCTGCCGCTGGTCGCCGCCGGCGACGTGCACATGCACGAGCGTCGCCGCCGCGCGCTGCAGGACGTGCTGACCGCCACGCGCCACCGCTGCACCGTGGCCGAAGCCGGCTGGCGACTGTTCCCCAACGGCGAGCGCCACCTGCGCACGCGCCAGGCGCTGGCGGCGATCCATCCGGAGGGCCTGCTGGCCGAGACGCTGCGCATCGCCGGCCGCTGCACGTTCCGGCTCGACCAGCTGCGCTACACCTATCCCCGCGAACTGGTGCCCGCGGGCGAGACCCCGACCAGCTGGCTGCGCCACCTCACCGAGGCCGGCGCGCGTGGACGCTGGCCGGACGGCGTGCCCGCCAGGGCGCGCGACCTCATCGAGCACGAGCTCGCGCTCATCGCCGAACTCGGCTACGAGTCCTACTTCCTCACCGTGCACGACATCGTGCGCTTCGCGCGAGGGCGCGGGATCCTGTGCCAGGGCCGCGGGTCGGCCGCCAACTCCGCGGTCTGCTACGCGCTGGGCGTGACCGAGATCGACCCGGCGCGGATGAGCATGCTGTTCGAGCGGTTCCTGTCGCGCGAGCGCAACGAGCCGCCGGACATCGACATCGACTTCGAGCACGAACGCCGCGAGGAGGTCATCCAGTACGTGTTCGGGCGCTACGGCCGCGAGCGCGCCGCGCTCACCGCCGTCGCCATCTCCTACCGCGGGCGCAGCGCGGTGCGCGACGTGGCGCGCGCGCTGGGCCTGCCGCCTGGCCAGGTGGACCGGCTGGCGCGCACGATGGACCGCTGGGGCGGCGAGGCGCCGTTGCCGGAACACCTGCGCGAACGCGGGTTCGATCCCGATGCGCCGGTGATGCGCCAGGTGGTGTCGCTGACCTGCCAGCTGCTCGACTTCCCGCGCCACCTCTCGCAGCACCCGGGCGGCTTCGTCATCTCCGAGCACCCGCTGCACACGCTGGTGCCGGTGGAGAACGCGGCGATGGACGGGCGCACCGTCATCCAGTGGGACAAGGACGACCTGGACGTGCTCGGCCTGCTCAAGGTCGACTGCCTGGCGCTGGGCATGCTGACCGCGGTGCGCAAGACGCTGGACCTGCTGCGCGCCACCGGCCGCCGCGACCACACCATGGCCACCGTGCCGGCCGAGGACGCGGAGACCTACGCGATGATCTCGCGCGCGGACGCCATCGGCGTGTTCCAGATCGAGTCGCGCGCGCAGATGGCGATGCTGCCGCGGCTGCAGCCGAAGTGCTTCTACGACCTGGTGGTGGAGGTGGCGATCGTGCGCCCCGGTCCGATCCAGGGCGACATGGTGCATCCGTACCTGCGCCGGCGCCGCGGCGAGGAACCGATCGAGTACCCGCCGCAGCTGAAGGACGTGTTCGAGCGCACCCTGGGCGTGCCGCTGTTCCAGGAACAGGTGATGCAGATGGCGATCGTCGCGGCCGGCTACACGCCGGGCGAGGCCGACCAGCTGCGCCGTTCGATGGCCGCGTGGAAGCGGCACGGCGGGCTGGAGCCGCACCGCGAGCGGCTCATGGCCGGCATGCTGCGCAACGGTTACACCCGCGCGTACGGCGAGCGGATCTTCGAGCAGATCAAGGGCTTCGGCAGCTACGGCTTCCCCGAGTCGCACGCGGCAAGCTTCGCGCTGGTCACCTACGTGTCGTGCTGGCTGAAGTGCCACGAACCGGCGGCGTTCGCGGCGAGCGTCATCAACTCGATGCCGATGGGCTTCTACACGCCCGACCAGCTGCTGCAGGACGCGCGCCGCCACGGCATCGTCGTGCGGCCGGCGGACGTGCGCCACAGCGACTGGGACTGCACGCTGGAGTTCCCGGGTGGCGACACGCGGGCCGCGCCCGCGATCCGGATCGGGTTGCGGCTGGTGAAGGGCTTTTCGGAGGACGTGGCCGCGCGCATCGCCACCGCGCGGCGCGCGCTCGCGTTCGCCGACGTGGACGACCTGTGCCGGCGCGCGCACCTGGACCAGCGGCACCGCGCGCTGCTCGCCGACGCCGGCGCGCTCAAGGGGCTGGCCGGCCACCGCCATCGCGCGCGCTGGGCCGTCGCGGGCGTGGAGCCGCAGCTCCCGCTGTTCGACGCGGCCGCGCCGACGCCGGAATCGGCGATCGTGCTGCCGCCGCCCACCGCCGCACAGGACATGCA
>CAMLHR010000182.1 GCA_946479915.1 uncultured Lysobacter sp. | reverse complement strand
GTGTCGAGCAGGTTGACGATGCGGCCCGCGTAGGGGAACTGCATCACCGACGACGTGACCGAGATGCCGCGCTCCTGCTCGAGCGCCATCCAGTCGGAGGTCGCGTGGCGCGCGGCCTTGCGGCCCTTCACCGAGCCGGCCATCTGGATCGCGCCCCCGAACAGCAGCAGCTTCTCGGTCAGCGTGGTCTTGCCGGCGTCCGGGTGCGAGATGATCGCGAAGGTGCGCCGGCGCGCGGCTTCGGTGGAGACGTCGGACATGGGGCCGGCAACGCGAGGGGGGCCGGGATTATACGGGGGCGGCCTCGCGCGCGAAGTAGGCCTCGATCGGCTCGGGCCGGTGCACCGCGAAGCCCTGCGCCATGTCCACGCCCAGGCCGGCCAGGGTCTCGAGCTGCGCCGTGGTCTCCGCGTGCTCGGCGATCGTGCGCTTGTCGAGCACGTGGGCGATGTCGGTGATCGCGCGCACGATCTGCAGCGCGAGCGGCGATTCGTGCAGCTCGCGCACGAAGCTGCCGTCGATCTTGAAGTAGTCCACGTCGAGTGACCGGAGGTAGCCGAACGAGCAGAAACCGGTCCCGAAGTCGTCCAGCGCGAACCGGCACCCGCGCATCCGCATCTGCGAAATGAACCGCTGCGCGCGCGGGATGTCGCGCAGGGCGCTGGTCTCGGTGATTTCCAGGCACAGCTTCTCCGGCGGGAACGCACTGCGCCGCAGCCGCTCGCCCAGGAACGCGATGAACCCCTCGTCCACCAGCGCCTGGGCCGACAGGTTGATGCAGCACGCGTCGATGTCCGCCGGGTCCGCGTTGCGTTCCAGCCAGTCGAGCGCCAGCCCGATCACGCCCCGGTCGATGCGCAGCCCGAGCCGGTAGCGGTCGGCGGCGGGCAGGAACTGTTCGGGCAGCAGCAACTGGCCGGTGTCGGGGTCGCGCAGGCGCAGCAGCAGCTCGAAGTGGCGGCCGCGCGACGCCGCGCGCGCGCCCAGCGGCGCGATGGACTGCGCATGCAGCTGGAACCCGTGGGTGTCGATCGCCTCGCGCACGCGCACCGCCCAGCGCATCGTGCTGGTGCGGTCCAGGCGCACGCCGCCGTCCAGCGCGGCGCGGCAGACCTGGTTGCCGCCGTGCTCCTTCGCGGCGAAGCACGCGGCGTCCGCCTGCGAGAGCAGGCGCGCGAAGTCCTGTTCGCCCTGGAACGGCACCAGCCCGATGCTGGCGGTCACGCCCAGGCTGCGGCCCACCCACTCGCAACGGCAGCCTTCGACCGCCCGCAGCAGCTGCCGCGCGCGCTCCTCGGCGGCCGCGGGCAGGCAGTTGTGCAGCAGCAAGCCGAACTCGTCGCCGCCGAAGTGCCCCACCGCGTCGCCGGCGTGCAGCGAGGCCTGCAGCACGCCCGCTACCCCGCGGATGACCGCGTCGCCGGCGGCGTGGCTGGCGGTGTCGTTGACCAGCTTGAGGTGGTCGAGGTCGATGTACGCCAGCGCGCGCGGCGGCCCGCCGGGCGCGCGCAGCGCGGCGCGCACGGCCTGCTCGAACGCCGTGCGGTTCTGCAGGCCGGTGATCGGGTCGAGGGTGGCGTTGCGCAGCAGCCGCTGCGAGGCCACCCGCCGCTCGTGGGTGGCCAGCGCGAGCGCCAGCGGCAACGCCCCGAGCAGGCACAGGAACAGCAGCAGGCGCGCGGTGTCGAGCGCGCCGGTCGGGATCGCGAAGCCCGCCAGCCCGACGCTCGCGAAGCTGCCGACCAGCAGGCAGGTGCACAGCACCGCCCGCGCGGTCCACCAGGGCGGGAAGCGCATGGCGCACCAGGTGAGCATCGCCAGCGGCAGGGCGGTCACGCCGAGCGCGTAGGGGCCGCCCGTGCTCGCGGCCCAGGCCATCAGCAGGTAGCTGGCCACCAGCAGGACCAGCCACGCCAGCCGTTCCGGCTCGCTGCCGTGGTCGCGGTACGGGTTCTCGCCGGCGGCCACCGGTCGCGGGCGCAGCAGCAGCGCGGGCGCGACCGCCACCACGCCCAGCAGGTCGCCGAGGAACCAGCGGAGCATCGCCGACCACGTGCTGGCCGGATCGATCATCCCGGCGTAGCGCAGCCCGGCGATGCCCACCAGCGCGCTGACCAGGGCGAGCAGCACGCCCCCCTGCAGGCCCCGCAACGCGCGCGACAGCCCCATCGCGGGCCGGCGCGGACCGCCCAGCGCCAGCCAGCCGCCGGCGACGGTGCCCAGCAGGTTGCTCATCACCGAGAACGGCACGAACGCGTCCGGCACCTTGCCGAGCGTCGCGTGGAAGGCCAGCAGCGCCAGCGGCACGAACCAGGCATGGCGCACGCCGAGCAGCATCACCCCCGCCAGCCCGACGCCGGCGGCCGGCCACAGCAGGGTGACCGCGCCCTGTTGCAGCGGCCACGCGGAAAACACGCAGCCGGCGTAATACAGGGCAGCCAGCCCGAAGCCCTGCCAAACCGGTGACTGCCTGGACTGCAACGTCGTCCCCCTGGCGTCGCGTGCAGGAGGCCGAGCATACGCCCGGCGCCGCGCGCTAGGAAATCGCCATGGACCGTGCCGCCACGGCCTCCGCGGCGTCCGCCGCGTGCACGACCGCGCAACCGTCGCCGCCCGCGTCGGCGACGCGGTGTGCCGCCTGGAGACCCTGTTCCACGGCGGCCTCCCAGCCCAGGCGGCGGCGCCGTTCGCGCAGCACGGGGTAGTCCACCAGTCCGATCGACGCGGTCACCGCGGCCGGCTTGCCGGAGAGCTCGAACGGCTGCGTGGCGATCGCGGCGCGGATCCGTTCCCCGACCACCGTGGGCTGGTGCGTCGGCATCGGGCGGAAGACGAGCAGGAACGCGTTGTCCGCCCAGCGCGCCACGTAGTCGCCGCTCCGGACCAGGCCGTCGAGCACCTGCCCGATCCGGCGCAACAGGGTGTCCGCCGCCTCGCCCCCGTGGGCGCGTGCAAGCGCGTCGAACCGGTCGACGACGACCACCGCGAACACCATCGCCTCGCCCTGGTGCACGCCCTGTTCGCCTTGGCGGTCGTAGTGCGCCAGGTCGGCCGGCAGCTGGTTGGCCAGGTAGCGCCGGTTGCGCAGGCCGGTCACCAGGTCGGTCTGGCTCGCTTCCTCGAAGCGGTGGTTGGCGATCTCCAGCGCCTGGGTGCGCTGCTGCACCTGGCGCTGCAACGCATGGCGCTGGCGCCGGTGCCGGTGCTGCAGGTAGCGGAAGGCGGCGAACAGGCCCATCGCGGCCAGGGCCGCGAGCAGGCCCAGGAACACGCGGGTCTCGTGGAAGCGCGGCGGGATCGAGAACGCCAGCGCGGCCGGCGCGTCGGCCGCCACGCCGGCGTTGTTGCGCCCGCGCACCTCGAACACGTAGCGGCCGGGCGGCAGGTTCGTGTAGCGCGCGCTGCGCACCAGCGGGTCCGCGGTGCGCCACGCGCGGTCGTAGCCGCGCAGCAGGTACTCGATGGTGATGCTCTTGGGGTCCTGGAAGCTCAGCACGGTGAACTCGAACGTGAGGTCGCGCGCGTCCAGCGGGAGCGCGCGGCCGGCCGCCGCACCCGCCTGCTGCCATTGCTCGCCCGCCTGCACGCGCTCGATCGCAATGGTCGGTGGCACCGCGTTCTTCTCGATCCGGTCGGTGTCGAGCGCGACCACGCCGTCGCGCGAAGGCAGCCAGAGCGTGTCGCCGTCGCGGAAGCCCTTCGCATTGCCGGCCCCGTTGCAGCAGAAGCCCTGCTGCCCGCTGAGCGGATCGCCGCGCTCGTTGAGCAGCATCTCGCCCCGCACCCGCGGGATCCGGCCGGTGGCGAACGGGTGCAGGTCGGCGACCGGGATCCGGGTGATGCCGCGGATGCCGGCGGTCCAGAGGTCGCCCTCGT
>CAMLHR010000181.1 GCA_946479915.1 uncultured Lysobacter sp. | reverse complement strand
GGCCTGGAACGGCAGGTCGGACACCAGCAGCGCGCGCGACAACCCGCGCGCGACGCAGGCCGTGTGGTACGCGATGTCGTCCACGGTGACCGGCAGCGTGCTGTCGTGGCCCTGCACGACCATGCCGAGCGAGTCGCCGACCAGCACCAGGTCGATGCCCGCCGCGTCGAGCGCGCGCGCGAAGCCGGCGTCGTAGCAGGTCAGCATCGCCAGCCGCCGGCCGTCGCGCTTGGCGTCGGCCAGCATGGGCACGGTCCAGGGGCGGTCGTCGGCGTGCGTGGACTTCGGGCTCTTCGACATCTGCCTAGCCTACGACCTCGATGCCGTCGGTCGCCATCACGTCCGCCGCATCGCGCGCGGCACCCACGCCCGGGATCACCGCGTCGGGGGCGACGTCCAGCAACGGCAGCAGCGCGAACGCGCGCTCGTGCAGGTGGGGGTGCGGGATGCGCAGGCCCGGCTCGTCCACGACCGCGTCTCCGTAGAGCAGCACGTCCAGGTCGAGCAGGCGCGGCCCCCAGCGATCGCTGCCGTCGGCGGCGCGGACGCGGCCGAAGGCGCGCTCGATGGACAGCAGCCGGTCGAGCAGCTCGCGCGGGGCGAGCGTCGTTTCCAGCAGCGCCGCGGCGTTGACGAAGTCCGGCTGGTCGACCTTGCCCCAGGCGGGCGTGCGGTAGAGCCGCGACGCGCGCACCAGGCGCGTGGACGGCAGCAGGTCCAGCCCGACCAGCGCGGCGCGCACCACGGCGACCGCGTCGCCGACGTTGCCCCCGAGGCCCACGACCGCCGCGACCGGGGCCACGGGCGCGATCATTCGCCGGCCGGCGCGTGCGCGGGCCCGGTGCGACGGCGTCGGCGGCGACGCTTGCGCGGGGCCCCGCCCTCCCCGTCCCCGCCCTCGGCCGTGGCGTCCAGGTCGAACGCGTCGCTATCGCCGCCGTCGTGCGGGGTGTCGTGCATGCCGGACTGCGACTGCAGATCGCGCCAGTAGTCGACGTCGTCCTTGTGCTCGTCGGACGCGGCCAGGCGCAACACCAGGAAGTCGTAGGCGGCGCGGAAGCGCGGATGCGACAGCAGGCGGTGCACGCGCTTGCGCTGGCGCAGCGCGAACCGCGGCTGCAGCAGCCAGATCTCCTGCATCGGCACGGAGAACCGCCGCGGCAGCGCGACCACCGACAGCTGGTGGACCATCACCCGGTCCGCGGCGCGGCGCTGCGCCTCGACCGTGTGCACGCCCTGCGCCTGCAGCGCCATCAGCGCGCGGCAATACGCGGGCCACAGCAGCAGGGCGAACAGGAACGCGGGCGAGACCGGCTCGTCGTTCTCCACGCGCGCGTCGGTGCCGCGCAGGCCCTCGAGCAGCATCCGGCGCAGCGCGCCGCTGCGGTTGGACGCGAGGGCGGCCGCGGTCTCCGGCAGCAGGGCCGGCAGCAGGCCGTGGCGCTCGAGCTCGATGAAGCTGGCGACGGCATGCCCGGACAGGAACAGCTTCAGGCACTCCTCGAACAGGCGCGCCGGCGCGGCTTCGCGCAGCAGCGGCGCCAGCCGCGGGATGGGTTCGGCGGTGGCCGGCTCGACGGTGAAGTCGAGCTTCGCCGCCAGCCGCGCGGCGCGCAGCATGCGCACGGGGTCCTCGCGGTAGCGCGTCTCCGGATCGCCGATCAGGCGCATCAGCCGGTGGCGCACGTCCTCGAAGCCGCCGGTGTAGTCGCGCACCGAGAAGTCCTCGATGGCGTAGTACAGGGCGTTGGCGGTGAAGTCGCGACGGACCGCGTCCTCCTCGATCGAGCCGTACACGTTGTCGCGCAGGAGGCGGCCGCCGGCGTGCGTCTCGCGGTCGCCGCTGCCGTCGTCCACGTTGGCGCGGAAGGTGGCGACCTCGATGATCTCGCGCCCGAACACGACGTGCGCCAGGCGGAAGCGGCGGCCGATCAGGCGGCAGTTGCGGAACAGCGCGCGCACCTCCTCGGGCGTGGCGTCGGTGGCCACGTCGAAGTCCTTCGGATGCCCGCCGACCAGCAGGTCGCGGACCGCGCCGCCGACGAGGTAGGCGCCGAAGCCGGCCTCGCGCAGGCGGTACAGCACCCGCAACGCATTCGGGCTGATGTCCTTGCGTGAGATCGGGTGCTGGTCGCGCGGGACGACGCGGACGTCGTCGGGCGAAAGCGGGGAATGTGTTTGCGGGGGGGTCTGGGAGCTGGCTGGCATTCTGGCTGCGTCGCGTGGATGCCATTGCTCCCCGCAACGGCGCCGCCTATACTAGCAGGCTCGCCCGCGGCCCTTGGCCCACGGCGGGTCCGGCGTCCACCGGATGCTTCCCCGCTCCCTTCGTCTAGAGGCCTAGGACGTGGCCCTCTCAAGGCTAAAACACGAGTTCGAATCTCGTTGGGAGCACCATCTACCCGAAAGCCCGCGCAGCAATGCGCGGGCTTTCTTCCTTTTCGGCCCCGCCTGCGGAATCGCTACAATTCAAGGCTGGCACACCACGGAACCCGATCCATGCCCTTCGTCGTCACCGAGAACTGCATCAAGTGCAAGTACACCGACTGCGTCGAGGTGTGCCCGGTCGACTGTTTCCACGAGGGCCCGAACTTCCTGGTGATCGACCCGGACGAGTGCATCGACTGCACGCTGTGCGAGCCGGAGTGCCCGATCAACGCGATCTACCCGGAGGACGACGTGCCCGCCGGGCAGGAGCCCTTCATCGCGCTCAACGCGGAACTGGCGAAGGACTGGCCGGTGATCACCGCGCGCAAGGACGCCCCGGCCGACGCGAAGGACTGGGAGGGCAAGCCCGACAAGCTGCCGCTCCTGGAACGCTGACCCGCACCTGCGCTGTGGGAGCCGCTTCAGCGGCGAGCCTTTCGCGAACAGCTCGCCGCTGAAGCGGCTCCCACATTTCAGTCGGTGACGGTCAATTGCCGCCGAGGGCGGTCTTGAGCTGGGCCATCAGCGCCATAGGGCCTTCGCCTTCGGCCGGCAGGCCGCGCGGGTCGACCGCCGACACGTACGCGCCCGCCTCGACCTCGACCACGCGCACCAGGAAGTTGCTGCCGCGGTAGCTGACGTCGTAGGCGCCGAGCAGCCGTGCGCTGCTCGCGATCTCCAGCCCGTCGACCGCGGCCAGCGCCTCGCCGAGCCGCGCGAACACCTGGTCGCGCGGCGCCGCCACGTTGAAGCCGGTGCCGGACGCGACCGCCGTGCCAGCCGGGCGCTGCGCGCCGGTCTCGGACCGCAGCGCCGACTGCGTGCCGTCGGCGATGGCCTCGCCCTCGGCCGACACCACCAGCTCCGGCGGGATCTCGAGCGGGCGCTGGTCGGGCGGCAACTGGTAGGCGTTGGCGTCGCCCCGGAACAGCGAGCAGCCAGGCAGCGCGACGAGCGCGAGGGCAAGCGTGGCGACGGTGGCGGATTGGCGCATTCGGGAACTCCGGATCGACTGGTTGGGAATGGTGGGGGTCGGGCAGGTCAGGCCGCGGCGGCGCGCTGGTCGCGCTCCAGCCCGGCGACGGTGGTGGCCATGCGCGCCGCCGCCTCGCGGTGCGCGGCGGACAGCGGCAGCAGCGGCAGGCGCAGGCCCTGGCCGATGCCCTGCGCCGCGAGCAGCGCCTTGACGGGAATGGGGTTGGATTCGACGCCGAGGAACTCGAACACCGGCTGCAGGCGGGCGTCGAGCGCCTTCGCGTCGTCGGCCTTGCCGCCGCGCGCGAGGTCGCACAGGCGCCGGAACGCGCCAGGCACGACGTTGGACGCGACCGACACGACGCCGTCGGCACCGGCGAGCATCGCGCGGCAGGCCGTCGGGTCGTCGCCGCTGAGCACCGAGAAGCCTTCGTCCGCCAGCGGCAGCAAGGCCTGCATGCGCTCGGCGTCGTTGCGCGCC
>CAMLHR010000180.1 GCA_946479915.1 uncultured Lysobacter sp. | reverse complement strand
GAAGAACGCCCGCAGGCCGATGGCGAGGCCGCGGCCGGGGAGGGGGGCGACGTCCTTGAGGAAGGAGACGTGGGGGCGGGCTTCGGCGTCGAGGAGGTTGCTGGCGTCGAGGAAGACTTCCCACGCGTTGCCTGTGTCGGTGTCGGCGTGCCACGCGACGTGCGCGTCCACCAGCGTGTAGCCGGGCGTTTCGGTTTCGCCCGCCGCGACCTCGTCCTGGCGGAACGTGCGGGTCGCGTCGAGCGAGGCGCGCCACGGGCCGCGCGTCCATGACAGCCCCGCGCCGAGGCGCGCCGGCGCGATGCGCGGCAGGGAGCCGCCCGCATCGAGTTCCGCGCGCACCCGGTCGCCAGTGAGATCCAGCGTCCACGTGCCGGTGTCGTTGTCGGCCAGGTCGAGCTCGGCCCTGGCCTCGATGCCGGTGAAGCGCGCATCGGCCTGCGTCCACTGGTGGACCGGCAGGTCGTCCACTGTTTCTCCCGTGGCGACGAGGTAGAGGAAATCGTCGAACGCGACGCGGTAGACCGCGCCATCCACGCGCAGGCGGTCGCCGTGCCAGTGCACGCCCACCTCGGCGCGGGTCGCCGTCTCGACGTCGAGCGACGGGTCGCCGCGCTCATGGCTGGCCGTCGCCACGTGCGGGCCGTCGGCGTACAGCGCCTCGGCGGTGGGCGCGCGTTGCGCGCGATCCAGGCCGAGCGTCGCGTGCAGCGCATCGCTCGCCTCCCAGTGCAGCGCGACGGACGCGCTCGCCATGTCGAAGTCGCGGTCCGGGGCGGCCGCGTCGACGTCGACGCTCGAGCGGTCGAGGCGGGCGCCCGCCTCGAGCTTGAATCGGCCGTGCGCGGTCTCGGGCAACGGCCGCTCGCCGATCCAGAACAGGCCGGCGTCGCGGCCGTGCGATCCCGGCACGAAGGCCTCGTCGCCGACCGCGGCGAAGTCGCGCCGGCTCCACTGCGCGCCGAACGCGCCGCGCCAGCCGCCCAGCGGCGCATGCACCAGTTCCAGGCGGCCTTCCAGCGTGTCGTTGTCGAACACCGTGCCGACGGCCTCGCCCTCGAACTCGGTGTGCGTGTACGCGGTGTGCGCCAACTTCAGGCGCAGCGTGTCGAACGGGCCGGCCTCGTCGATGCCGCCGCGCACTTCGCCGCGCCGCTGGTCCAGCACGATGTGGACGCCGTCGTGGTCGTCGTGCGCTCCCTCGTCGTGCCCATCCTCTTCGTGCGCATGCCCCGGCACGCCGTAGCGCGTCGCGTACAGGGACCACGCGCCGCCGAGGAACCCGCGCTCGCCGACCCATGACGCGCCGAGCGCCGCGCTGTCGGTGCGCAGCGCGCTGTTGGGCAGCACGCCGGCCGCCTCGCCCGCGTGCGGATCGGCTTCGGCGAACCCGGGGATCTCCACGTCGCCGGCCTCGCGGTGCAACGCGTCGGCGTGCAGCACCAGCGCGCCACCCTCGGCGGTGGCGTCCACGCGCGCCATCGCGGTGCGCTCGTCGTTGACGCTGCCGAACCGCAGCTCGGCGCGTCCCTCGACCGGTTCGTCCGTGGCTTCGGTCGGCACGCGGCCGTCGACGACGTTCACCGCGCCGCCGATCGCGCCGCTGCCGTACAGCAGCGTCGCCGGTCCCTTCAGCACCTCGACCTGGTCGGCCAGGAACGGCTCGATGCTCACCGCGTGGTCGGCGCTGGTCGTGGACGCGTCGCCGCTGCCCAGGCCGTCGCTCAGCACGCGGACGCGCGGACCGTCCATGCCGCGGATGATGGGGCGGCCGACCGCCGGCCCGAACCAGGTGGACTGCACGCCCGGCAGGCCCTCGAGGGTCTCGCCCAGGGTCGCCGCCCGGGAGGCTTCCAGCTCGTCGCCGGCCAGCACCTCGACCGGCATCGCCAGGTCCTCGGCGGTCATGGTCAGCGGGGTGGCCCGCACCACCACGCGGTCGAGTTCGACGGCTGGATCGTGGTGCCCGTCCTGCGCGGCGCCCGCCGCGAGGGCGTTGCCGGAGGCCAGGGCGAGGAGGAGGGCGGCGGCGAGGGGGTCACGGCGATTCGACATATCGAAATGTTATAATGTTTCAATGAACTCCGCCCACCGGCCATTCGTCATGCCCCAGGCCCGCCGCCCGCAGGACCGCCTCGCCACCGCCGACCGGCTTGGCGTCGCCGCGTCCACCCTCTGCGCGGTGCACTGCGCGCTGCTGCCCCTGCTGCTCGGCCTGGCGCCCGCGCTCGGGTTGAAGTTCGGCGGCTGGGTGGACTTCGACCAGGCGTTCGTCGTGTTCGCCTCGCTGCTCGCGGCGACGACGCTGACCCTGGGCTACCGCCGGCATCGCATCTTCAGGGCCTGGGTGCTGCTGCTCCCGGGCCTGGCGCTGGTGTGGCTGGGGTCGTTCACCGCGCTGCACGACCACACGCTCGGACACCTCGGCGTGATGGTCGCCGGCGGACTGCTCCTGGCCGCGGCGCACCTCGCCAACCTGCGGCTGACGCACGCGGCGAATGCTAAAATCTGAGCAGACCTCCAGGAGCAAGTGAACATGGGCAAGGGCGACCGCAAGACCGCCAAGGGCAAGCGCTACAACGCCAGCTACGGCAACGCGCGCAAGGCCACCACCAAGGCGACCGGCACCACGGCCGCACCGGTGGCGAAGAAGGCCACCAAGGCCACCAAGTCGGTCGCGAAGGCGCCGGCGAAGAAGGCCGCTGCGAAGAAGGCCGTCGCGAAGGGCTGAGCCAGCCCGGGACGCGCCCCGAAAGCCCCGCGATCGCGGGGCTTTTTCGTTTCAGGCGATCCGCCGTCCGTTCGCGTGGACGCGCCGTGCAAGCCGCCCGCCCAGCCAGTAGCCGAGCTCGGCGGGTTGCCGGATCGCCCAGTGCACGAAGTCGGCGCGCGCGCCGACGCGCAGGATGCCGCGGTCGTCCAGGCCGAGCGCGCGCGCGGCGTGCGTGGTGGCGCCGCGCAGCGCGTCCTCCGGCGTGAGGCGGAAGTGCGTGCACGCCAGCTGCATGGCCTGGCGCAGCGACAGCAGCGGCGACGTGCCGGGGTTGCAGTCGGTGGCCACGGCCATCGGCACGCCGTGCGCGCGGAACGCGTCGAGCGGCGGCAGTTGCGTCTCGCGCAGCACGTGGAACGCGCCGGGCAGCAGCACCGCCACGGCACCGGCACCGGCCATCGCGCGCACGCCGGCATCGGCGGTGTGCTCGACGTGGTCCGCGGACAGGCCGTCGAACTCCGCCACCAGTCCGGCGCCGCCGAGGTCGCTGAGCTGGTCCGCGTGCAGCTTCACCGGCACGCCGAGCGCCCGCGCGGCATCGAACACGCGGCGCACCTGGGCGGGGCTGAAGCCGATGCCCTCGCAGAAGGCGTCCACGGCGTCCACCAGGCCTTCGGCGTGCAGCACCGGCAGCCAGTCGACGACGGCGTCCACGTAGGCGTCCTGGCGGCCCTCGAACTCGGGCGGCAGTGCGTGCGCGGCCAGGTAGGTGGTGCGCACGGTGATGCCGAGCGCCTCGCCGATGCGCCGCGCGACGCGCAGCATCTTGCGTTCGTTGGCCAGGTCCAGGCCGTAGCCGGACTTGATCTCGAGCGTGGTGGCACCGTCGGCGAGGAGCGCGCGGGCGCGGGGCAGGGACTGGGCCAGCAGTTCCTCCTCGCTCGCGGCGCGCACGGCGCGCACGGTCGAGAGGATGCCGCCGCCCGCGCGCGCGATCTCCTCGTAGCTGGCGCCCTGCAGGCGCAGCTCGAACTCCGCCGCCCGGTCGCCGGCGAACACCAGGTGCGTGTGGCAGTCGACCAGGCCGGGCGTGAGCCACCCGCCGTCGGCCTCGATGACCTCGTCGGCGAGGTGTCCCGGCTTGCCCGGCAGGTCCTTGCGCCGGCCGACGAAGGCGAG
>CAMLHR010000179.1 GCA_946479915.1 uncultured Lysobacter sp. | reverse complement strand
GCATCCCCGAATTCGCGCCGGCCACCGATTCGGCGCGCTTCGATGCGGTGGACGCCGCACGCCAGGCGTGGCTCGACGGCGGCGCGCTGCCCGACGCGTCCACCACCGACGCCTGGTCGACCCAGGAGTGGGTGCACTTCATCGAGGGCATGCCGGAGACGCTGGAGACGGGGCAGCTGGCCGCGCTCGACGAGGCGTACGGGTTCACCGGCACGTCCAACGGCGAGATCGCCCAGCGCTGGTACCCGCTCGCGGTGCGCAGCGGCTACGACCAGGCCAACGACGAGATCGCCGAATTCCTGCAGCGCATCGGCCGTCGCAAGCTGATCATGCCGACCTACGAGGCCCTGGTGCAGACGCCCGAGGGCCTGGCGCTGGCGAAGGAGGTCTTCGAACAGGCGCGCCCCGGCTACCACCCGATCACCACGGGTTCGGTCGAGCGCACCATCGAAGAGGCCGATGGGAACTAGGCACCCAATGGGAGCCGCTTCGGCGGCGACGCTCCTCGCCCTGGCCCTGGCGCTCGCCGCCTGCCAGGCCCAGGACCCCCAAGCCGCCGCCGCGGCGCAGGCCGCGGCGCGCGAGCAGGCGGCCGAGGAAGCCGCCCGCGGCTTCGACGCCGCGGTGTCCGCCGGCGAATGGGAACTGGCCCGTGCCCACGGCGACGTGCTGCTGGCCGACTTCCCCGGCACCGCCGCGGCCGAACGGGTCGCCCCACTGCACGCGGAGATCGTCGCCAAGGCCGACGCCTCCGAACGGGACCGCCGGCTCGCGTCGCTCTGGAGCTACCAGTCGCTTCCCGTGGAGGGCGGCCAGCAGGTCTCGGCGAGCCTGCGCGCGAAGGAAGACGTGGACGTGGACGGCCGCGGCCCGGGGCCGGTCCAGCTCATCTTCCGGGACCACCCGGACTGGGGGCGCAGCAGCTACCTGGTGCTGCAGGCCGGCGATTTCGCCTGCCGCGGCGGCTGCGACGTCCGGGTCGCCGTCGACGACGCGGCGCCCCGCGCGATGGACGCGTCGCGGCCCGAGACGGACGAGGCGATCGCCATGTTCATCGAGGACGAGGCCGCGCTCTGGGACCTCGCGGCCGGGGCCGACACCCTCGCCATCGAGTTCCCGGTCGTGGCCGGCGGCACCCGCACGGCCGTGTTCGAGGTGGGCGGCCTGAAGACCTCCCGAATGCCGGGCTGGTGATCACGCTGTCTCGCGCCGACAGGCGTATGCTCGATCCTCCAGAAGATGGAGGCGATCAAGGAGGCGACCGATGCTTTCGCCACGCTTGCACAACTTCCTGGACGAGCGGCACGCGTCCTACACAACGCTGACCCACGACCGCACGGTCACCTCGCAGCAGACCGCCACCGCTGCGCACATCGGGCAGCGGCACTTCGCCAAGACCGTGATGCTCCTGGTCGACGGCAAGCTCTCGATGCTCGTCATGCCCGCCGCGTTCCGCGCCGACCTCTCCCGGCTCTCGCGCGCGCTCGGCGGCCGCGAGGTGGACCTCGCGCACGAGTTCGACTTCAGGATGGCATTCCCCGATTGCGAGCTCGGCGCCATGCCGCCGTTCGGCAACCTCTACGGCATGCCGGTCTACGTGGACGCGCGGCTCGCGGGCCAGGACGACATCGCGTTCAACGCCGGGTCGCACACGGACGTCGTGCGCATGCCCTACACGGAGTTCGAGTCACTGGTCCGGCCGCAGCTGCTCTACCTCGACCACCTGATGTAGCCAGGCGATGTGTGGGAGCCGCTCGGTCATAGGGCGTAGCCGAATTGCTGGCGGAACTGGGCGGCGAATTCGTCGTAGTCGAAGCGCTGGTTCTGGGTGCCGGGGTGCTCGACCTTCAGCGCGCCCATCAGTGACGCCATGCGGCCGCAGGTTTCCAGGTCCGCGCCGCGCATCAGTCCGAAGATCAGGCCCGCGCGATAGGCGTCGCCGCAGCCGGTCGGGTCGGTGATCCGCCGCTCGTGCGCGGGCGGGATGGTGATGACCTTGCCCGCGTGGTGGATCAGCGAGCCGCGCGGTCCCTGCGTGGCGATGTAGGCCTTCACCTTGCCGGCGATCGTCTTCTCGTCCCAGCCGGTGCGCTCCTGCAGCAGGTTCGACTCGTAGTCGTTGACGGTCACGTAGTCGGCCAGCTCGATGAAGTTGCGCAGCTCCTCGCCATTGAACAGCGGCATCGCCTGGCCGGGGTCGAAGATGAAGGGGATGCCGAGTTCGTGGAACTCCTTCGCGTTCTGCAGCATCGCCTCGCGCCCGTCGGGGCTGACGATGCCGAAGGTGATGCCCTTCACGTCGCGCACGTGGTTCTCGTAGCTGCGCATCATCGCGCCCGGGTGGAAGGCGGTGATCTGGTTGTTGTCCTGGTCGGTGGTGATGAAGGCCTGCGGGGTGAACAGCTCGTCGATCACCTTGACCTGGTCGAGCCGGATCTCCTGCTCCTCGAACCACTCGCGGTAGGGCCCGAAGTCCTGGCCGACGGTGGCCATCGGCACCGGCTCGCCCCCGAGCAGCTTGAGGTTGTAGGCGATGTTGCCGGCGCAGCCGCCGAACTCGCGCCGCATCCTCGGGACCAGGAACGAGACGTTCAGGATGTGCACCTTGTCCGGGAGGATGTGGTTCTTGAACTGGTCCTGGAACACCATGATGGTGTCGTAGGCCAGCGAGCCGCAGATCAGTGCTGCCATCGCGTCGGGTCCGGGGGGTGCCTTGGAGGGCGCACAGGGTAGCCCAGGAAGCGTGCGCCGGCCCACGTAACGGCGCTCCGGGCGGCCCATTGCGCCAAACCCTCTGCTAGGCTAGCCGGCCTCGCCGACCGCCTTTTTTTCGCCGATGTTCAAGAAGTTCCGCGGCATGTTCTCCAACGACCTGTCCATCGACCTGGGCACGGCCAACACGCTGATCTACGTCCGCGGGCAGGGCATCGTCCTGAACGAGCCCTCGGTCGTGGCGGTCCGCCAGGACCGGCTGGTCGGCGGCAACCGCTCGGTCGCCGCGGTGGGCACGGAAGCCAAGCTGATGCTGGGCCGCACCCCGGGCCACATCACCACGATCCGGCCGATGAAGGACGGCGTCATCGCCGACTTCACCTATACCGAGGAGATGCTCAAGTACTTCATCCGCAAGGTGCACAAGTCGCGGATGCTGCGGCCGAGCCCGCGGGTGCTGGTGTGCGTGCCGGCCGGCAGCACCCAGGTCGAGCGCCGCGCGATCAAGGAATCGGCCGAGGAGGCCGGTGCCCGCGAGGTGTTCCTGATCGAGGAGCCGATGGCCGCCGCGATCGGCGCCGGCATGCCGGTGACCGAGGCCCGCGGCTCGATGGTCGTGGACATCGGCGGCGGCACCACCGAGGTCGCGGTCATCGCGCTCAACGGCATCGTGTACTCGCAGTCGGTGCGCATCGGCGGCGACCGCTTCGACGAGGCGATCATCGCCTACGTCCGCCGCCACCACGGCATGCTGATCGGCGACGCCACGGCCGAGCGCGTCAAGCTGGACATCGGCTGCGCCTACCAGCAGGAGGACGTCCGCGAGATCGAGATCTCGGGCCGCCACCTGGCCGAGGGCGTGCCGAAGATGATCACCATCGACTCCAACGAGGTCCTGGAGGCGCTGCGCGAGCCGCTGGCCGGGATCGTCGAGGCGATCAAGCAGGCGCTGGAGCAGACCCCGCCGGAACTGTGCGCGGACGTCGCCGAGCGCGGCATCGTGCTGACCGGTGGCGGCGCCATGCTCCGCGACCTGGACAAGCTGATCAGCGAGGAGACCGGGCTGCACGTGCAGGTCGCCGACGACCCGCTCACCTGCGTGGCGCGCGGTGGCGGACGCGCGCTGGAGCTGGTGGACATGCACGGCAACGACTTCTTCGCGCCGGAGTAACCGGCCCCGCCTGACGTGCCCA
>CAMLHR010000178.1 GCA_946479915.1 uncultured Lysobacter sp. | reverse complement strand
CGGACGACCAGTCTCCACGCACGCCACGCCCGGGCCATCGCGGTTCGCGCCGGAACGCCGACGGCCAAGTCGCCGGGACGCGGTGGGGATGTGCCTACACGTGGGTGTCCCTGGTGCGCGCGCTAGAATCAGCGGCTCTTCACAGCCGGGTGACCAATGGACGCCAGCAAGATCGAGCGCTTCGTCTCCGCCAAGTGGGACGACGACATCGTTCCCCAGCTCGTCGACTACATCCGCATCCCGAACAAGTCGCCGATGTTCGATGCCGACTGGGTCGAGCACGGCTACATGGAACAGGCCGTCACGCTGATGGAAACCTGGGCGAAGGCCCAGTCCGTCAAGGGGATGCATGTCGAGGTCGTCCGCCTGGAGGGCCGCACGCCGCTGATCTTCCTGGACATCCCGGCGAGCGGGAACGAGACGGGCGACGACTGCGTCCTGCTCTACGGACACCTGGACAAGCAGCCGGAGATGACCGGCTGGGACGACGACCTCGGTCCCTGGAAGCCGGTCATCAAGGGCGACCGGCTGTACGGCCGCGGCGGCGCCGACGACGGCTACGCCATCTTCGGTTCGCTGGCCGCGATCATGGCGTTGCAGGAACAGGGCGTGCCGCATGCGCGCTGCGTTGTGCTGATCGAGGCCTGCGAGGAATCGGGCAGCTACGACCTCCCCGCCTACGTCGACCACCTGGCCGACCGCATCGGCAGCCCGTCGCTGGTCGTGTGCCTGGATTCGGGCTGCGGCAACTACGACCAGCTGTGGTGCACCACCTCGCTGCGCGGCATGGCCGGCGGCAACTTCACCGTCAAGGTGCTCGAGGAAGGCGTCCATTCCGGCGACGCGTCGGGCATCGTGCCGTCGAGCTTCCGCCTGCTGCGGCAGCTGCTCTCGCGTATCGAGGACGAGGCGACCGGGCGCATCCTGGTCGATGGCCTGCATGCCGAGATCCCGGCGGAACGACTCGAACAGGCGCGCGAGGCGGCGCGCGTGCTCGACACGGCCGTCTTCGACAAGTTCCCGTTCCTCGACGGCATGACGCCGATGGCGGAGGACCACACCGAGCTGGTGCTCAACCGCACCTGGCGTCCGGCGCTCAGTGTCACGGGCGCCGACGGCCTGCCCTCGCTGTCGTCGGCCGGCAACGTGCTGCGCCCGCAGACGGCGGTCAAGCTGTCGCTGCGCCTGCCGCCCACGGTGGACGGGCGCAAGGCCGGCGAACTGCTCAAGGAGGTGCTGCTGCGCGACCCGCCCAATGGCGCGCACGTGTCGCTCGACCTGGAGAAGTCGTCGAGCGGCTGGAACGCACCGGCGATGTCGGCGTGGCTTTCGGATGCGATCGATTCGGCCAGCCGCGAGTTCTTCGGCCAGCCGGCGGTGTACATGGGCGAAGGCGGCTCGATCCCGTTCATGGGCATGCTCGGCGAGAAGTTCCCGGGCGCGCAGTTCATGATTACCGGCGTGCTGGGTCCGCATTCCAATGCGCACGGACCGAACGAGTTCCTGCACATCCCGATGGGCAAGCGGGTCACGGCGTCGGTGGCGCACGTGATCGCGGCGCACCATGCGGCGAGCGTGCGGGGGGAGACGACGGGCGCGGCGGTGGCGGCGAGCACGATGGAGCGGGGGGAGCACGGGTGTTGCTGATGGGGGTCGCCGCCGTGGCGGCTCTTACATCGCCGCTGTAGCGGCTCCTACATGGGTCATTTGCGACCGTAGACGTCCTCGTAGCGGACGATGTCGTCCTCGCCCAGGTAGTCGCCGGACTGCACCTCGATGAGCTCGAGGACCTCGCTGCCGGGGTTCTCGAGCCGGTGCTTCGCACCCAGCGGGATGTACGTGGACTGGTTCGCGTGCAGCTCGAAGACGTCGTCGTCGCGGGTCACGCGCGCGGTGCCGCGCACGACGATCCAGTGCTCGGCCCGGCGGGTGTGCGACTGCAGCGACAGCCGTCCGCCCGGCTTGACCTTGATGCGCTTGACCTGGAACCCGTCGGCCTGGTCGATGGAGTCGTAGCTGCCCCAGGGGCGATGCACCTCGCGATGCAGCACCGCATGGCTGCGCTGCTCGGCCTTCAGCCGGGCCACCACGTCCTTCACCTGCTGCACCCGGTCCTTGCGCGCCACCAGCACCGCGTCGTCGGTCTCGACCACGACGATGTCGTCCAGGCCCACCAGCGCCACGAGGCGCCGCGCGTACGCGTAGCTGTTCCGCGTGTCCACGGCGATGACGTCGCCCTGGCGCGCGTTGCCGTCCGCGTCCTGCTCGCTCACCGCCCACAACGCCGACCACGAGCCGACGTCGCTCCAGCCGATGTCCACCGGCAACACCATGGCGCGGTCGGTGCGTTCCATCACCGCGTAGTCGATCGAGTCGGACGGGCAGGCCTCGAACGCGTCGCGCGCCAGGCGGACGAAGTCGCCGTCGCGGGTGGCGCCGTCGCAGGCCCGGCGCACGGCGGCGAGGATGGCGGGCGCGTGGCGCTCGAGCTCGGCCAGGTAGCGCGAGGCGCGGAACAGGAACATGCCGCTGTTCCAGTAGTACCCGCCTTCGGCCAGGTACCCCGCCGCGGTCGCGGCGTCGGGCTTCTCGACGAAGCGCAGCACCCGGCGGACGCCGGCGTCGTCGCCCGCTTCCGCCTGGATGTAGCCGAAGCCCGTCTCCGGGGCGTCGGGGACGATGCCGAAGGTGACCAGCGCGCCGTCGGCCGCCGCCGGCATCGCCGCGCGCACCGCCGCCCGGAACGCGTCGCCCTCGGTCACCACGTGGTCGGACGGCAGCACGAGCAGCAACGGATCGCGCCCGGCGGCCGTGGCCTGCAGCGCGGCCGCGGCGATCGCGGGCGCCGTGTTGCGGCCGACGGGCTCGAGCAGGATGGACGCGCGCGGAGCGTCGGCGACCCGCAGCTGCTCGGCGACGAGGAACCGGTGTTCCTCGTTGGCCACCACGATCGGCGCGACGGTCGCCAGCGGCGCGACGCGGCGCCAGGTGGCCTGCAGCATCGTGTCGGGTCCCGCCAGCGGCAGGAACTGCTTCGGGTAGGCCTCGCGCGACAGCGGCCACAGGCGCGTGCCGGAACCGCCGGACAGCAGGACGGGCTGGAGTTCGATCACGTTTCGGTCCCGTCCCACGCGCGAAATCGCCGGCACGCAGTTTACCCTGTGCATCCGCCGACCCCGCCGGCCCGGAGACCGCATGACCTCGCCCCACGCCCCTGACGACGCGCGCAGCCGCGAGCGCCTGGACTGGGCGCGCGCCGCGACCGGCCGCGACGACCTGGCGCTGGCCCGCGCGTCCGTCGACGCCGGGTTCCGCAGCTACTGGCGCGCCACCGCGCCGGGCGCGACGGATCGCGTGGTGATGGATTCGCCACCCGCGCTCGAGGACGTCCGTCCCTGGCTGCGGATGCACGCCGTGCTGGAGGGCGGCGGCGTGCGCGTCCCGCGCGTGCTCGCGCGCGACGTCGAGGCGGGCTTCCTGCTGCTCGAGGACCTCGGCACCCGCACGTGCCTGCAGGTGCTCGACGCCGGCAACGCGGACGCGCTGTTCGACGCCGCGCTCGTCCAGCTGCTGCGCCTGCAGGCGATAGAATGCCCCGACTGGCTCCCGCCGTACGACGCGGCGCTGCTGCAGCGCGAGCTGGCGCTGTTCGAGGAATGGTTCATCGGCCGGCACCTCGGCCTCGCGCTCGACGCGCGCGAACGGGCCGTCCTGTCCGACGTGCGCTCGCGCCTCGTGGAGGCGGCGCTGTCGCAGCCGGCGGTGCTGGTGCACCGCGACTTCATGCCGCGCAACCTGATGCCCGTCGATGGCGGCGTCGCGGTCCTGGACTCCCAGGACGCGGTGCGCGGCCCGGTGGCGTACGACGTGCTGAGCCTGTTCAAGGATGCCTTCGCCAGCTGGCCCGAGGCG
>CAMLHR010000177.1 GCA_946479915.1 uncultured Lysobacter sp. | reverse complement strand
TTGGCCCCCTCGGAGGACGCGTTGACCGTGTAGGTCGCGTGGATGTCGTTGGCCGAACCGCCCGAGCCGTTGTGCAGCAGGTAGGTGCTGCCGTCCGGCGCGACCAGGTTGACGATCAGGTCGCCCTTGTACGAATGGACGATGTCGACGTCCACCGACAGGTCGGACGGCGCGTTGCCGCTGCGTCCGCTGACCGTGATCGGGCTCTCCGTCGTCTGCCGGTCGCTGATGGTGTAGTTCGAGGTGTTCTCCCAGAACGCCTGGCCACCGCCACCGCCGCCCGTGTCGAAGCTGCCCACCAGGCTCACGCCCGAGAAGCTCGTGTAGCCGCGGAGCATCACGTGGTAGGTGCCGGCCTGCGGCGCGGAGATCGTGCAGGTCTCGTTGTTGCCGTTGAGGTACGGACGGCAATCCCAGCTCGAGGTCGTCGGCTGCGAGCCGAAGCGCACGTACATGTCCGCGTCGCCGCTGCCGCCCGACATCTGGAACACGAGGTTGCTGGCGCCCGAAGGCACGGCGAGCGTGAAGAACTGCTCGCTGCCGCTGCCGCCCGACAGGCCGGTGACCGGCACGCCGTCTGCGAGCGAACCGCCGCCACCCGGCGGCGGCTCGACCACGCCACCGGCCGCCGCGGCGACCGCGGCCGCCGCGTCCACGATGCCGTCGCCGATGTCCTTGTCGATCGACACCGGGAAGGAACGCAGCGTCGACTTCAGCGTGGACTCGACCTCCGCCGGCGTCATGGGCGACGACGCGACGGACTGCATCATCGCGACCACGCCCGCCACGTGCGGCGAGGACATCGAGGTGCCCGAGTAGATCGCGTAGCCCTCGCTGGACGGCGTGGTCGTGCCGCTGTTGAGCGTCGAGGCGATGTCGCTGCCCGGCGCCGCGACGTCGATGCCGCTGCCGTAGTTGGAGAAGCTCGAACGGCCGCCCTGGCGCGTGGTGGAGGCCACCGCGATGACGTTGGAGCAGTTCGCCGGCACCGAGTTCGACACGTTCTGGTTCTCGTTGCCCGCGGCGACGACGACCGTGGTGCCACGGCCGACCGCACCGTTGATCGCATTCTGGTACGTCGCCGAGCAGCTGCCACCGCCACCGAGGCTCATGTTGATCACTTCGGCGGGGTTGGGGTTCGTCGGCACGCCGCTGACCGTGCCGCCGGAGGCCCAGATGATGGCGTCGGCGATGTCGGACGTGTAGCCGCCGCACTTGCCGAGCACGCGCACCGGGACGACCTTGGCGCCGTGCGCGACGCCGGCCACGCCCTTGGCGTTGTTGGTCAGCGCCGCGACGGTGCCCGCGACGTGCGTGCCGTGCCAGCTCGAGTTTGCGGCCGGAACGCCCGCGCCGCATTCGCCGGCGGCATACCAGTCGCCCTGGTCGGCCGGGTTGCTGTCGCGCCCGTTGCCGTCCCGGGCCATGGACGCATCACTGATGAAGTCGTAGCCACCGATGATGTTCGCGCCCAGGTCGCTGTGGGTGGTGATGCCGGTGTCGATCACCGCGACGACGATGCCGCTGCCGTTCGTGGCGTCCCAGGCCTCGTCGATGTTCATGCCGCCCGCGGTCTCGAAGAAGTCCCACTGGTACTGGCTGTAGTACGTGTCGTTCGGGGTGAGCACCGGCTTCATCAGCTGGTCGACCTCGACGTACTCCACGTCCGGGTCGGCGGCGATCTGGTGCATCAGCGCCGCGGCCTCGGCGCGGTCGAGCTTGCGGTCCGCCTTCAGGACCTGGCCGCCGACCGCCAGCTTGCGCAGCAGGCCCAGCCGCACGGGCTTGCCCGCGGGGTTGAAGGTCTCGACATGGCCAACGGCCGCATTGGCCATCCGCACGCGCATGCCGTTGCCATTGCCGCTGCCTTCGCGGTACTTGACGATGAAACGGTCGTAACCCTCGGACTGCGAGACGCCCAGGGTCGAAAGGTTGACGCGGTCGACCGGTTCGGCCGCTTGCGCGGTGCCGGCCATGGAGGAGAGCGCGACCGCCGTGGCGACCGCAAGGGCGTGCATGTGCACGCGGCACAACGAGACATCCGACATCAGTGGAACCCCCGAACTTGTGCAAGTGACCGCCACTCCCGGCGGTCGTAGGCAACAAAAGCCTCCCCGGCATGCGCCCCCTCCCTGGCGGAAGGGCGGCGCACAACGCAAGAGACTGCGGATTACGGCCAGCCCCCTGTTGCCGACCGTTCAGGCACGCTACCCCCCCGCCGGATGGCGCTCAAGCTGCAGGTGCAGCAATTCGGGGCAGGAAAGTGGGACGGGCGTCACGTTTCCGGAAGCATGCGTGTCGCACTTACACACATGCGCGGCCGGACGGCACTTGACGCCGCCATTCAGGTATGTGTCTGCGCAACCGGCGCCAGGTCAGAGCAGGCCCGTCTCCAGGCGTGCCGCCTCCGACATCATCGACCGGTTCCACGGCGGGTCGAACACCAGCTCGACGTCCGCCTCGGCGACCGTGGGGATCAGCTCGACCTTGCTGCGCACGTCGTCCACCAGGATGTCGCCCATCCCGCAGCCCGGGGCGGTCAGCGTCATGCGGATCGCCACGCGCCGGTCCCCGCCAGCCAGCGACGACACCTCGGCCTCGTAGACCAGCCCCAGGTCGACCACGTTGATCGGGATCTCCGGATCGAAGCAGGTGCGCAGCTGCTGCCAGACGAGCTTCTCGACTTCCGCGTCGGTGGCCCCCTCGGGCAACTCGATGGGCGGCGTGGGCTCCTTGCCGATCGCGTCGGCGTCGCTTCCCGCGACGCGGAACAGGTTGCCCTCGACGAAGACGGTGTAGCTGCCGCCGAGCGCCTGCGTGATGTAGCCGATGCTGCCGGCCGGCAGGGTCACCGCGTCGCCCTGGGGGACGAGGACCACTTCACAGTCGCGCTCGAAGCGGACCGGTTCGCTGCTGCGTGAGTACATCCGCGCATTTTAAGCGCCTATCCTGTCCCGCCCCTTCGCGCCCGCGACGCATGCCCCGATCCCCGTCCCTGCCCCGCCGCCATGGGCGTGTCGCGCTGCCGCTGTCGCTGCTGCTCCTGGGGACCGCCGTGGTGACGGTCGCCTGGGTCTTCCTGGCCATCGGCACCGGGCGGCAATCGAGCTGGATGGCGCTGCTGGCAGCGCTGGACGCGGCGTGGCTGCTGCGCCTGTCCGGCATGCCCCCGGGGGCACTGCGCGCGGCCTGGGCCGTGGCCGCGACGGCCGCGGTGGTTGCCCTGGCGCACTGGGGCATCGTCGCCGCCGGCATCGGCGGCCTCATCGGCCTGTCGCCGTTCGAATCGGCGCTCAAGCTCGGCGCCGGGCTGGCCTGGACCGTGGCCGGGCTGCTCAACGGCCCGGGGGACCTCGCGATCCTGGCGGCGGCCCTGGTCGTCGCGGCCGTCGCGGCGCGCTAGGCCTCCAGCGCCTTCAGCTCCGCCACGAGCGCGCCAACCGCCTCGGCACCGTCGCCGTACAGCATCCGCGTGTTGTCGGCATAGAAAAGGGCGTTCTCGATGCCGGCGAAGCCGGTGCCGCGCCCGCGCTTGATCACCACGACCTGGCGCGACTGGTCCACGTCGAGGATCGGCATGCCGTAGATCGGCGAGGCGGGGTCGGTCTTCGCCACCGGGTTCACCACGTCGTTCGCGCCGATGACCAGCGAGACGTCGGTGTTCGGGAACTCGGGGTTGATGTCGTCCATGTCGGCGATGAGGTCGTACGGCACGCCGGCTTCGGCGAGCAGCACGTTCATGTGGCCCGGCATGCGACCGGCGACGGGATGGATCGCGAACTTCACCTTGACCCCGCGCGCGATCAGGCGCTGCGTGAGTTCCCAGATCTTGTGCTGGGCCTGCGCCACCGCCATGCCGTAACCGGGCACGATCACCACGCGTTCGGCGTATGACATCATCGCGGCGACGTCGCCGGCATCGATCGGCTTCTGCGATCCGGAGATTTC
>CAMLHR010000176.1 GCA_946479915.1 uncultured Lysobacter sp. | reverse complement strand
TCAACTACCACTTCGGCAGCAAGGAGAACCTCGTCAACGAGGTCTTCCGCCGGCGGATGGACGACATGAGCGCGCGGCGGCTGGCCGCGCTGAACCAGGCGCGCGAGGAGCACCCCGGGGCGCTCGAACCCGTGCTGGCCGCCTTCGTCGAGCCCGCCCTGGCCATGGCCCAGGACCGGCATGGCGGCGGGGCCTTCATCCGGGTCATCGCCCGGGCGTACGCGGAGAAGAACGACAGCCTGCGCAAGTTCCTGTCGGAGCAGTACGGCCACGTGCTGCGCGACTTCGCGCGCGCGATCGCGCCCTGCGTCCCGGACCTGAGCAAGGAGGAGCTCTACTGGCGCCTGGACTTCCTGGCCGGCGCGCTGACCTACGCGATGGCCGACTTCGGCCTGATCAAGCGCCCGGCCAACGTCGGCGAGGCGACCCACCGCGAACGCGCCGCCCGCGAGCTGATCCGCTTCGCCGCGGCGGGCTTCCGTAGTTGAAAAGCTTTTTTGCCACGGACCGTTGTTGCCTTATCGAGGTGTGTGATGGCTGAGAGGTTGCTGGTGCGGCGGGTGGGGGTGCTGGGGGCCGGGGTGATGGGGGCGCAGATCGCGGCGCACCTGGTCAACGCGGGGGTGGACACGGTGCTGTTCGACCTGCCGGCGAAGGAAGGCGACCCGGACGGGGTTGCGCGCAAGGCGATCGCGAACCTCGCGAAGCTGTCCCCTGCCCCGCTCGCCGACAAGGCGCTGGGCGCGCGCATCGTGCCCGCCAACTACGACACCGGGCTGGCGCTGCTCGGCGAATGCGACCTGGTGGTCGAGGCGATCGCCGAGCGCATGGACTGGAAGCGCGACCTGTACCGGAAGATCGCACCGCACGTGCGCGACGACGCCGTGCTGGCCAGCAACACCTCCGGCCTGGGCATCGACGCCCTGGCCGAGGCGCTGCCCGATGCCCTGCGCCCGCGCTTCTGCGGCGTGCACTTCTTCAACCCGCCGCGCTACATGCACCTGGCCGAGCTGATCCCCGCCCGCGGCACCGAGGCGTGGGTGATGGAGGGGCTGGAAGCCTTCCTCACCACCACCCTGGGCAAGGGCGTCGTCGTCGCGCGCGACACGCCGAACTTCATCGGCAACCGCATCGGCGTGTTCTCGATGCTCGCGACAATGCACCACACGCAGGCGTTCGGGCTCGGCTTCGACACGGTCGACGCGCTGACCGGGCCCGCCATCGGGCGGCCGAAGTCCGCGACCTACCGCACGGCGGACGTCGTCGGCCTGGACACGATGGTGCACGTCATCGGGACGATGGCCGACACACTGCCCGACGATCCCTGGCACGCGCACTTCCGGGCGCCGGGCTGGCTCCAGGCGCTGGTGGACAAGGGCGCGCTCGGCGCGAAGTCGGGCGGCGGCGTCTACCGCAAGCAGGGCAAGGACATCCTGGTGCTCGATGCCGGCACGGGCGAGTACCGCGCCGCGGACACGTCGCTGGACGACGCGGTTGCCGCGATCCTGAAGGAACGCGATCCCGCCGCGAAGTTTGCCGCACTGCGCGCGAGCGAGCATCCGCAGGCACGGTTCCTGTGGGCGACGTTCCGCGACCTGTTCCATTACAGCGCCTGCCACCTGGCCGACATCGCGGACACGGCACGCGACGTGGACCTCGCGCTGCGCTGGGGCTACGGCTGGGCGATGGGCCCGTTCGAGACCTGGCAGGCGGCGGGCTGGAAGCAGGTCGCCGACTGGATCGCCGAGGACATCGTGGCGGGCCATGCGATGAGCGGCGCCGCCCTGCCCGACTGGGTGTTCGACGGGCGCGACGGCGTGCACGGGGCGGAGGGCAGCTACAGCCCGGCCCGGGACGCGCGGCTGCCGCGTTCGATGCTGACGGTGTACCGGCGGCAGCGCTTCCCGGACCCGGTGCTCGGGGAACGCGCGGACCCGGGCGAGACGGTGTTCGAGAACGACGGCCTTCGCGCCTGGACCGACGGCGACGGCGTGCTCGTCGCCTCGTTCCGGACCAAGATGCACACCGTCGACGACCACGTGCTCGACGGGCTGCAGCACGCCATCGGCCTGGCCGAAAGCGACTTCCGCGCGCTGGTGCTGTGGCAGCCGAAGGAGCCGTTCTCCGCCGGCGCGGACCTGGCCGGCGCGCTCGGCCTGCTGCAGGCCGGCGACATCGCCGGCTTCGAGGCGATGGTCGCCAACTTCCAGGCGACCAGCCAGCGCATCAAGTACGCGCTGGTCCCGGTCGTCGCGGCGGTTCGCGGGCTGGCGCTCGGCGGCGGCTGCGAGTTCCAGATGCACGCCGCGCAGACGGTCGCGCACCTGGAGAGCTACGTCGGGCTGGTGGAGGCCGGAGTCGGCCTGCTGCCGGCCGGTGGCGGCCTGAAGGAACTGGCGGTGCGGGCCTCCGTCGCGGCGGGCGCCGACGGCGACGTGTTCGCCACGCTCAAGCCCTGGTTCGAGGCGGTGGCGATGGCGAAGGTGTCCACCTCCGCGCGCGAGGCCCAGGCCCTCGGGCTGATGCGCGCGTCCGACACTGTGGTCATGCACGCGCACGAGCTGCTGCACGTCGCGCGCACGCGCGCGCTGGCGCTCGCCGAGTCCGGCCACCGTCCCCCGCTGCCCGCCCGCGCGGTGCGCGTCGCCGGCGACGTCGGGATCGCGACCCTGCGCATGGCGCTGGTCAACATGCGCGAGGGTCGCTTCATCTCGGAACACGACGAAGAGATCGCCACCCGGATCGCGACCGTGCTGTGCGGCGGCGAGGTGGATCGCGGCGCGGTCGTGGACGAGGACTGGCTGCTTCGCCTGGAGCGCGAGCATTTCGTCGCGCTCGCCCGGATGCCGAAGACGCAGGAACGCATCGCCCACATGCTGAAGACCGGCAAGCCGCTGAGGAACTGAACGAGATGAGCCGACAAGTCCAGGACGCCTACATCGTCGCCGCGACGCGGACGCCGGTCGCCAAGGCCCGTGGCGCGTTCCGCGACAGCCGCCCCGACGACCTGCTGGCGCACGCCTTGCGCGAGGTCGTCGCGCAGGTACCCGCGATCGCGCAGGACCGGGCCGCGCAGGAACGCATCGCCGACGTGATCGTCGGGTGCGCGATGCCCGAGGGCGAGCAAGGCATGAACGTAGCGCGCATCGGCGCGCTGCTGGCCGGCCTGCCGCACGGCGTGCCCGCGCAGACCATCAACCGGTTCTGCTCGTCCGGCCTGCAGGCCGTCGCGCTCGCCGCCGACCGCATCCGCCTCGGCGAGGCCGACCTGGTGCTCGCGGGCGGCACGGAGTCCATGACGATGGTGCCGATGATGGGCAACAAGGTCGCGCTCTCGCCTTCGGTGTTCGCCAGGGACGAGAACGTCGCGATCGCCTACGGCATGGGCATCACCGCCGAGAAGGTCGCCGAGCAGTGGAAGGTCTCGCGCGAGGACCAGGACGCCTTCGCCCTCGCCTCCCACGAGAAGGCGCTGGCGGCGATCGACGCCGGCGAGTTCCGCGACGAGATCTCGCCGGTGACGGTGGTCTCGCGCCAGCCCGACCTGGGCGGCAACGTCGTCCGCGTGCGCGAAACGCTGGTGGACACCGACGAGGGCCCGCGGCGCGGCTCGACCCTCGAGGCATTGGCGAAGCTCCGGCCGGTCTTCCGCAACGGCGCCGCCGGCGGCACCGTCACAGCGGGCAACGCGTCGCAGATGAGCGATGGCGCGGCGGCGGTGATGCTCGCCTCCGAACGTGCGGTCAAGGACCACGGCCTGGTCCCGCTGGCGCGCTTCGCCGGCTTGCGACGCCTGGTCGGAGCTGCGCCGAGCGGCTTGTAGGCGATGCCCTTCATCTCCAGCCGGCAGTCGAAGACGAAATCGGCACGCACCACGTTGCGGGTCGGGTAGTTGCCCTTGAAATGCCGGACGTACTCCTGGTTCATCTCGATGAAATCGCGCGGATCGCGCAACCAGACGGTCACCTCGATCAGGTCCGCGAGCGTGCAGCCAGCGAGCTTG
>CAMLHR010000175.1 GCA_946479915.1 uncultured Lysobacter sp. | reverse complement strand
GCAACGGCTACAAGGACCGCGAGTACATCCGGCTGGCGCTGATCGGGCGCAAGCTGGGCCTGCAGACCTTCATCGTGGTGGAGAAGCCGTCCGAGCTGTCGCTGGTCATCGAGGAGGCGCGCGCGCTCGACGTGCGTCCGGGCCTGGGCGTGCGCATGCGCCTCGCCTCGATCGGCGCGGGCAAGTGGCAGAACAGCGGTGGCGACAAGGCCAAGTTCGGGTTGAGCCCGCGCCAGCTGCTCGACCTGTGGAAGCGCCTGCGCGACAGCGGGATGGGCGACTGCCTGGAGCTGCTCCACTTCCACATGGGGTCGCAGATCTCCAACGTGCGCGACATCGCCAACGGCATGCGCGAGTCGGTGCGCTACTTCGTCGAGCTCTCGCGGCTGGGCGCGAAGGTGCGCTACATGGACGTCGGCGGCGGCCTGGGCGTGGACTACGAGGGCACGCGCTCGCGCAGCTACAACTCGATCAACTACGGCGTGAAGCAGTACGCGCTCAACATCGTGCAGCCGCTGGCCGACGCCTGCGCCGAGCACGGCCTGGCGCCGCCGCGCGTGGTCACCGAGTGCGGCCGCGCGATGACCGCGCACCATGCGGTGCTGGTCGCCAACGTGGCGGAGATCGAGCATGCGCCGGAGGGGCGCGTCCCCGACGCCCACGACGACGAGCCCGCGGTGATCCGCCACCTGCGCGGGATCCACGACGAGCTCGGCGACCGCCCGGCGGTCGAGCTGTTCCACGAAGCCGTGCACTTCCACAGCGAAGGCCTCGCGGCCTACGCGCTGGGCCAGATCGACCTGGTGCACCGGGCGCGGCTGGACGACCTGTTCTACGCCATCGCCAACGCCGTGCGCGCGCGCCTGAACCCCGGCGACCGGCGCCACCAGGCCGTGCTCGACGAACTGTCGCAGCGGCTGGTGGACAAGTACTTCGTCAACTTCAGCGTGTTCGAGTCGATGCCCGACGTGTGGGCGATCGACCAGGTGTTCCCGGTGGTGCCGATCGAGCGGCTCGACGAGGCGCCGACCCGGCGCGGCGTGATCGCCGACCTGACCTGCGACTCGGACGGTCGGATCGACACCTATGTCGGGAACGAGGGGCTGGACACGTCCATGCCGCTGCACGCGTTGCGCGCGGGCGAGGCGTACCGGCTGGGCTTCTTCCTGGTGGGCGCCTACCAGGAGATTTTGGGCGACATCCACAACCTGTTCGGCGACACCGACGCGGTGGAAGTGCGCACGGACGGCGACGGCTTCGGCATCACCCGCCAGCGCCGCGGCGACACCGCCGACGTGATGCTCGACTACGTCGGCTACCGCCTCGACGACCTGCGCGCGGCCTACCGCAAGCACCTGCAGGCCGCCGCGCTCCCGGCGGACGAAACCGAACGCCTCGCCGCCGCCCTCGAGTCCGGCCTCACCGCCTACACCTACCTCTCCGAAGAACCCCTCGGCGGGTAAAGCAAGCGCATTTGGGCCACGGATGAACACGGATAAACACGGATAGAGCAGTTTGATCTTGCTCTGCCTTATCAGTGTTTTATCCGTGTCAATCCGTGGCTGAAAAGCTTCTAGGTCCGGGCGACCTGGAAGGGGCCCCAGGACTGGGAGGTCGGCATCAGCTCGAGGCGGTTGATGTTGACGTGGGGCGGCAGGTTGGCGATCCAGAGGATCGTGTCGGCGATGTCGTCGGCGGTCATCGGCTGCGCGCCCTGGTAGAGGGCGTCCGACGCCGCCTGGTCGCCGTGGGTGCGGACCAGGGTGAATTCGGTCTCGGCCATGCCCGGTTCGAGCGAGGTCACGCGCACCCCGGTGCCGTGGAGGTCGGAGCGCAGGCCCAGCGAGAACTGGCTGACGAACGCCTTGGTGCCGCCATAGACGTTGCCGCCCGGGTACGGCCAGGTGGATGCGGTGGAGCTGACGTTGATGATCGCGCCGCGGCGCTCGACGAGCGTGGGCAGCAGCGCATGGGTCAGGGCCACCAGCGCGCTGACGTTGGTGTCGATCATGACCTGCCAGTCCGCAAGGCTCGCGCGCTGCGCGGGCGCGGTGCCCTGCGCGAGGCCCGCGTTGTTGAGCAACAGGTCGATCCCGCGGAACGCCTCCGGCAACGCGTCGAGCGCCCCGGCCATGGCGGCCCCGTCGCGGATGTCGAAGGCCGCCACGTGCAGGCGCGCGGCATCGTGGTCCCCGGCGAGGGCGGCCAGCCGGTCGGCGCGGCGGCCGGTCGCGACGACCCGCCAGCCGGCCGCGAGGAACCGCCGGGTCGCGGCGGCGCCGAAGCCGGAGGTCGCGCCGGTGACGAAGGCGGTCCTGGTCGCCATCCCGTCGTCAGTCGAGGACGAGGTCCAGCCCGGAATCGGCCGGCGTGCCTTCGTGCACGTCGCCGCAGAGCCAGTCCAGCGCGCCGTCGGGATCCTCGAAGTGCTCGACGTCCAGGTGCCGGGCGACCGCCATGGTCTCGATCAGGCGGTTGCCGTGCTGGTGCGGCGGCACCAGGTACGCGAGCCGGCAGCGCCGCACTTCCTCGGACTGCGCCATGCGCGTGGCGAAGTGGTTCTTGCGGTCCAGCGGCTCCTCGACGCTCGACGCCTCGCGCAGGTCCACGAGCACGCGGCGGTAACCCGTCGCGCGCAGCAGCGCCTCGCCGTGCGCGAGTGCGCGCAGGCGATGGTCGATGGTGGTGGGGCCGTCGTAGGTGACGTGGACGAGGCGGTTCTCGGGATCGGCGCTGACGTGGAACGGCATGGTCGGTCCGGCGGCGACGGCAACGCCCGATTGTGCGCGAAGGCCTTGCCCGCGCCAACCCGGGCCCGCGGGGCCTACCGCGCCCGGATCGCCAGGCTGGGCAGCCCGCTGTCGGCCAGCTTCCGCTTCGCGTCGGCGAGGTCCGCCGCGCTCGCATACGGTCCGAGGCGGACGCGATAGATCGCCTGGCCGGCCTCCGTGGTCGCCGGTTCGACGCGGGCCGACAGGCCGAGCAACGCGATCCGCGCCTTCACGGCCTCGGCGTCGCCGGCCTTGGCGAATGCGCCGGCCTGGAGCACGTAGCGCGCGCCGTCGCCGCCCGGGGGGGCGGGGTCGGGTTCGTCCGACACGGGTTCCTCAGGCGTCGCCGGTGCGTCGTCGCCCCCTGCCGGCTCGGCCGTCGCGGCTTCCTCGGCGCGCGCGCTTTCGGCCAGTTCCTCGTCGGACATCGCGACCCCGTCGCCCGGCAGCAGCGTGTAGAAGTCGAAGCGCGTGCCCGGGTCGTCGGCGGCGATGGGTTCCTCGCCGGTCGCGTCGGCCGGGCGGGCGTCGGGGTTGGGGCGGGGACGCACGAAGTCGTTGTCGTCGCCCGACAGGGACGACACCACCCACAGCGCACCCGCGCCGACCAGCAGACCGACGAGCAGCCAGGCCCAGCCCGGCATCCCGTTGCCGCCCGTGCGCCGCGCCTGCGACCTGTTCCGACGTCCCGACATCTACATGCTCTCCGGGGCGCCCACGCCGAGCAGCCCCAATCCGTTCGCGAGGACCTGCCGCGTGGCCACGCTCAGCGCCAGGCGGGCATCGCGCACGTCGGCGTCGTCCACCAGGATCGGTTGCGCGTGGTAGCAGGTGTGGAAAGCATAGGCCAGCTCGCGCAGGTACTGCGCGATGGCGTGCGGCTCGAGCGTCTGCGCGGCGGCTTCCACCACCTCCGGGTAGCGCGCCACCTCGACCATCAGCGCCTGGCTGGTGGCGTCGTCGAGCCGGTGCAGGTTCGCCGTGCCGTTGGCCAGGTCCGGGGTGAAGCCCTTCTCGCGCGCCTGGCGCAGCAGGCTGCACACGCGGGCGTGGGCGTACTGCACGTAGAACACCGGGTTGTCGTTGCTCTGGCTGCGCGCCAGGTCGATGTCGAAGGTGAGCTGCGAGTCGGGCTTGCGCGCGACCAGGAACCAGCGCGTCGCATCGCGCCCGGCCTCCTCGATGAGGTCGCGCAGCGTCAGGTAGCTGCCCGCGCGCTTGGACAGCTTCACTTCCTCGCCGCC
>CAMLHR010000174.1 GCA_946479915.1 uncultured Lysobacter sp. | reverse complement strand
GACGTCGGTGAAGTCGATCGGCGGCGGATCCATGCCAGCACCGGCCGGGCCGTCGCCCGCGCCCGTCGCGCCGTGGCAGGCGGCGCACTGCTGCTGGTACAGCGTCGCCACGCCCGTCATGTCCGGGGCCTGGTCCGGCGCGCGCGGCACCGGATAGGCCTGCAGCAGCGCCTCGGCGAGCGCGCGCGCCTGCGCCTCGACCTGCGCCGGGGTGCCCTTGGCGGCAATCGTCGCTTCCAGCGCGCCGGCCTGGGCGACCAGCGCGTCCCGCGTCGCGTGCGGCGGCAGCTGCCCCAGCCGCTCGCCCACGGTCCGGGAGAACTCGATCATCTCGTCGTACTCGGCCGGGTTGACGACCGCGCCGTCCTGCACCGCTTCGGGGTAGTCCACCGCCACGTAGTCGAGCAGGCGCCAGATGGTCTGCGCCTGCCGGGTCGCCGACGCGGCCGCGCTGCTCGTGGCGAACAGCGCCACGACGGCGAAGAGGAGGGGCAGCAGGCGGATCGGGCGCATGGACGGGGCTCGAACGGGATCGTGGCATTGTAGGGCAAACGCGAATGGATCGCATTTGCCTTTTTGCCCGCCCCGCTATCATTGAAGGCCGTGACGAAGGGACCCGCCGAGTGACCGAGCCACTGCTGCTGCACCGCGACGGACCCGTCGCCCGCCTCCGCATGAACCGGCCGGACCTGCACAACGCGTTCGACGCGGGCCTCGTCGCGGCAATGACCGACGCGCTCGAGCGGCTCGCGGCCGACAGCGGCGTGCGCGTCGTCGTGCTCGAGGGCGAAGGCAAGTCCTTCTCCGCCGGCGCCGACCTGAACTGGATGCGCGGCATGGCCAGCGCCAGCGAAGCCGAAAACCGCGACGACGCCCTCGCCCTCGCCCGCCTGATGCGCACGCTGGACACCCTGCCCAAGCCCACCATCGCGCGCGTCCACGGCGCCGCGTTCGGCGGCGGCGTCGGCCTGGTCGCCCGCTGCGACATCGCCATCGGCGTGCCCGAGGCGAAGTTCGGCCTCACCGAAAGCCGCCTGGGCCTGCTGCCCGCGGTGATCTCCCCCTACGTCATCGCCGCCATCGGACCACGCGAGGCCCGCCGCTGGTTCGCCAGCGCCGAGCTGTTCGACGCCGACACCGCGCAGCGCATCGGCCTGCTGCACGACGTCGCCAACGCGACCTCGCTCGACACCGCCGTGGACCGCCAGGTCGAGCTGCTGCTCAAGGCCGGCCCCCGCGCCACCGCGGCCGCCAAGGCCCTCGCCCGCCGCGTCGCCGCCGGCGGCGACGCGGACCGCATCGACGCCGACAACGCCGACCTCATCGCCGCCCTCCGCGTCTCCCCCGAAGGCCAGGAAGGCATCGCCGCCTTCCTCGACAAGCGCAAACCCGACTGGACGCCCTGACAACGTTTTTGCCACGGATGAACACGGATAAACACGGATAGAGCAAACAATTGAGGGGAACACCGCATGGATGCGGGATCGTTGGCACATGGTGAGCTGAGTGAACGCGTGATTGGCGCGTTCTACGAGACATACAACGCGCTCGGGTATGGATTCCTGGAGTCCGTCTACGAAGGCGCCTTCGCGGTCCAGTTGGAGCACGCAGGGCTGCGCGTCAGTCGACAGCTTCCGATCAACGTGTACTTTCGCGGTCATGTCGTCGGCGAGTTTCGGGCCGACCTGCTCGTCGAAGATCTGCTTCTGGTCGAAATCAAGAGTGCCACCCAGTTGCACCCGATCCACGAGGCACAACTGATCAAATACCTCAAGGCAACCCGCATAAGGCTGGGGCTCCTGGTCAACTTCGGTCCCAGGCCACAGTTCAAACGACGGGTGTTCTAAACCCTATATCCTTTGCTTTATCCGTGTTCATCCGTGTTTATCCGTGGCTAAAAAAATGTTCTCCAAGGTCCTGGTTGCGAATCGCGGCGAGATCGCCTGCCGGGTCATCCGGACGTGCCGGCGGTTGGGCATCCGGACGGTCGCGGTGTATTCGGAGGCGGATGCCGAGGCGCGGCACGTGCGGCTGGCGGACGAGGCGTATCCGATCGGTGGACCGCGGCCGCAAGACAGTTACCTGCGCGGCGACGCGATCCTCGACGTGGCCCGGCGCAGCGGCGCGCAGGCGATCCATCCGGGCTACGGGTTCCTCAGCGAGAACGCCGACTTCGCGGACGCGGTAGAAGCGGCGGGCATCGTCTTCATCGGCCCGAAGGCCGCGTCCATGCGGAAGATGGGCAGCAAGGCCGGCGCCAAGGAACTGATGCAGGCCGCCGGCGTGCCGGTCGTGCCGGGGTACACCGGCGAGGACCAGGATCCCGCGACGCTGCAGGCCGAAGCCGAACGCATCGGTTACCCGCTGATGATCAAGGCCGCGCACGGCGGCGGCGGCAAGGGCATGCGCGTGGTGCGCGCGGCCGCGGAATTCCTGCCGGCGCTGGAGAGCTGCCAGCGCGAGGCGAAGGGCGCGTTCGGGCGCGACCGGGTGCTGCTCGAGCGCTACATCGAGCATCCGCGCCACATCGAGCTCCAGGTGTTCGGCGACAGGCACGGCCAGGTCATCCACCTGGGCGAGCGCGAGTGCTCGGCGCAGCGGCGCTACCAGAAGGTGCTGGAGGAGTCGCCCTCGCCGTTCGTGACGCCGGCGTTGCGCGAGGCGATGGGCGCGGCGGCGGTGCAGGCCGCGCGCGCGATCGACTACGTCAACGCGGGGACGGTCGAGTTCATCGTGGACGCCGACGGCCGCTACTACTTCATGGAGATCAACACGCGCCTGCAGGTGGAGCATCCCGTCACCGAGCTGGTGACCGGGCTCGACCTGGTGGAGTGGCAGCTGCGCGTCGCCGCGGGGGAGCCGCTGCCGCTCGCGCAGGACGCGGTCGTGCGCGATGGCCACGCCATCGAAGTGCGCCTGTACGCGGAGGATCCCGAGGCCGGGTTCCTACCGGGGTCGGGCACGCTGCAGCGCTTGCGGCTGCCGGAGCCGTCGGCGCACGTGCGCATCGACGCCGGCGTGGTCGAGGGCGACACGGTCACGATCTTCTACGACCCGATGATCGCCAAGCTCATCGTCCACGACGCGGACCGGCCGCGCGCGCTGGCCCGGCTGCGCGACGCGCTGGCGCACTGCGAGGTGACGGGGCCGAAGTCGAACATCGGTTTCCTGGAGCGGCTGGTGCGGCATCCGGCGATCGTCGAGGGGACCATCGACACCGGCTACCTCGACCGCCACCTCGGGGAATTCCTGCCCGGCGACGCGCTCCCGGATCCGCAGCTGCTCGCCGCGGCGGCGACGGTGCGGCTGCTCGCGCAGGAATCGGCGATGCGCGCCGCGGCCGGCGCCTCGGGCGACCCGACCTCGCCTTGGGCCATCGCCGACGGCTGGCGCCTCGGCCATGCCGGGGCGCGCCGGCTGGCATTCCTGCATGGCGACCAGGCGTTCCAGGCCACGGCGCACGGGCATGGCGGCGATTACCGCCTGGAACTGGACGGCACAACCATCCATGTCGAAAGCGCCGCATGGGACGGCGACGTGCTCGCCGCCACCTTCGACGGCAAGGCCCGCCGGATCCTCGCGAGGGCCGACGATTCCCGAGTACTGGTCCATGACGGCGACCGGCGGCTGCAGGTGCGGCCGGTCGGGGTGTATCGTCGCCAGCAGGCCGGCAGGGGGACCGGCGACGACCGCGTGCTGGCGCCGATGCCGGGACGGGTCGTCCTGGTCAAGGCGCGCACCGGCGACACCGTGACCGCAGGGCAGGAACTGGTCGTGCTCGAGGCGATGAAGATGGAGCTTGCGCTCAAGGCGCCGCGCGACGGCACCGTCGCCGAGGTGCGCGCGGCCGAGGGCGATTTCGTCGAGGCCGACGCCGTGCTGGTGGCGCTGGAGGCCTGACATGTCCCTGCCCGCCCGCGTGCGCATCGTGGAGGTCGGCCCGCGCGACGGGCTGCAGAACGAGCGCGCCACCATCGCCACCGCCGACAAGATCGCGCTGGTCGACCGCCTGGCCGCGACC
>CAMLHR010000173.1 GCA_946479915.1 uncultured Lysobacter sp. | reverse complement strand
AAGCACGTGATCTACAAGGAAGGCAAGATCAAGTAAGCAATAGGCCCGCGAAAGCGGGCCTTTTGCTTAAGTGCTTCAGGCCCCGCGCCGCTCGCGCACCAGCGCCTCCACCACCGACGGATCGGCGAGCGTCGAGGTGTCCCCCAGCTCGTCCGGCGCGTCCTCCGCGATCTTGCGCAGGATCCGCCGCATGATCTTCCCCGACCGCGTCTTCGGCAGGCCCGGCGCCCACTGCAGGTGGTCCGGCGTGGCGATCGGCCCGATCTCCCGCCGCACCTGCTGGCAGAGCTCGGCGTGCAGCGCGTCGCTGGGCGGCTCGTTGGCCACCAGCGTCACGAACGCATAGATCCCCTGGCCCTTGATGTCGTGCGGGAACCCGACGACCGCGGCTTCTGCGACCTTCGGATGCGCAACCAGCGCGCTCTCGACCTCGGCCGTGCCGATGCGGTGGCCGCTGACGTTGATGACGTCGTCCACGCGCCCGGTGATCCACCAGTGGCCGTCGGCGTCGCGGCGCGCGCCGTCGCCGGTGAAGTACATGCCCGGGTAGGCCTTGAAGTAGGTGTCGATGAAGCGCTGCGGGTCGCCGTACACGGTGCGCATCTGCCCGGGCCACGAGTCGAGCAGCACGAGGTTGCCGCTCGCCTCGCCTTCGAGGCGGCGTCCCTCCGCGTCCACGAGCGCGGGCTGCACCCCGTAGAAGGGACGCATCGCGGCGCCGGGCTTCGGCGGCTCGAGGCCGGCGAGCGGCGCGACCAGGATGCCGCCGGTCTCGGTCTGCCACCACGTGTCCACGACCGGGCAGCGCCCGTCGCCCACGACGTCCGCGTACCAGCGCCAGGCTTCCGGGTTGATCGGTTCGCCCACCGTGCCGAGCAGCCGCAGCGACCTGCGGGACGCCGCCTTCACCGGCGCGTCGCCTTCGCGCATCAGCGCGCGGATCGCGGTCGGCGCGGTGTAGAAGATCGTCACCCGGTGGCGGTCGACGACCTGCCAGAAACGCGAGGCGTCCGGGTAGGTCGGGATGCCCTCGAACACGACGTTCGTCGCCCCGTTCGCGAGCGGCCCGTACACGATGTAGCTGTGCCCGGTGACCCAGCCCACGTCGGCGGTGCACCAGTAGACGTCGTCCTCGCGCAGCCCGAACACCTGCTCGTGCGTGTACGACACGAACACCAGGTAGCCGCCCGTCGTGTGCAGCACACCCTTCGGCTTCCCCGTGCTGCCGGAGGTGTAGAGGATGAAGAGGGGATCCTCCGCCGCCATCGGCTCCGGTTCGCACGTGTCCGGCTGGGCCTCGACGACGGCGTCGTACCAGCGGTCGCGCGGCATCTGCATGTCCACCGCGGCGCCCGTGTGCCGGACCACCAGCACCGTCTCCACCGGGTTGGTGCCGGGCAGTTGCAGCGCGGCGTCCACGTTCGCCTTCAGCGGGACGGGCTTGCCCCCGCGCAGGCCCTGGTCGGCGGTGATCACCAGCTTGCTGCCGCAATCGGCGATCCGGTCGGCGATGGATTGCGGCGCGAAGCCGCCGAACACCACCGAATGCACCGCGCCGATACGCGCGCAGGCGAGCATCGCGACCACCGCCTCCGGGATCATCGGCAGGTAGATGGTGACGCGGTCGCCCTTGCGCATGCCGAGGTTGCGCAGCGCGTTCGCCAGGCGGCAGGTGCGCGCGTGCAGCGCGCGATAGGTAACGGTCTCGGGCGGGCGCGCGGGGTCGTCCTGCTCGAACAGCAGCGCGGGCTTGTCGCCGCGTTCGGCCAGGTGGCGGTCGAGGCATTCCACGCTCGCGTTGAGCACGCCGTCGGCGAACCAGCGGACGTGGAAGTCGGCCGGGTCGAAGCTGGTGTCCTTGCCCTGCGTCGGCGGCCGGATCCAGTCCAGGCGTCGGGCCACCCGGCCCCAGAAAGCATCGGGGTCGGACAACGATTCGTCGTACAGCCGCTGGTACTCGGCCAGCGTCCGGGGGGTCGGTTGCAGCGCCATGGCCGGGTCTCTCCTAGATGCCACGCTCACATCATCCCGCCGAGCATGCCTGAATGGAAACCGATTTCAGCGCGTTCGAGTGGACCCGGCTCCTCGTCGGCGAGGGCCCGGCGCTCTACCTCGCGGAAATCGGCTTCAAGTCGGTCGTCATCTTCCTCATCCTGCTGTGCGTGCTGCGGCTGCTCGGCAAGCGGGCGCAGCAGAACATCAGCCCGATGCAGCAGATGCTGATGATCGCGCTGGGCTCCGCCGCGGGAGATGCGTTGCTGTATCCGACGGTTCCCCTGGCCTATGCGGCCCTGATCCTGCTGGGCATCACCGGGCTGACCGTCCTGCTGGAATGGACCGCCGAGCGGTCGCGGGGCGTGCGCGACTACGTGGAGTCGCGGCCGCGCGTGCTCGTGCGTGACGGCGCAGTGGACTGGGACGCGCTCGACAAGGAGCGCACGACGCGACGGGAGCTGTTCGCGGAGTTGCGCACCAAGGGGGCCCGGTCGCTGTCGCAGGTGGACGCCGCGATCCTGGAGGTCACGGGCGACATCAGCGTGTTCCTCAACGACCGGACGCCGCAGGACCGCGACCTGCTGGACTACGTCCTCGAGGACGACCACGACCTGGCGCCCGTGCCGGGACACCAGGCCTGAGCGCGGTCAGGCGGCCTGCAGGCCGCCCTGCGCCAACGAGTAGCCCTTCAGGCGCGCCGAATACTCCTGCAGCGCGCGGATGCCGCTGGCCTCGGCCTCGTGGCACCACTGCTGCAGGCGCTGCAGCGTGGCCTGCGCGTCGTTGCCGCGCGCCTCGAGCACTTCGGACAGGCGCGCGCGGTACTCGACCAGCGTCTGGATGCGCGGGCGCTGCGCGACCCAGGACTGCAACTGCTCGCGGGCCTGCGGTTCGAGCCAGCGGCCGTCGTCGGCCAGGCCCTTGCGCAGCTTGCGCGGCAGCAGCGAGCGCAGGCGCGCCCCGGCGGCCGCGGCCTCCTCGCGCAGCGCGGGCTTGAGCACGTTGCGCTGGTAGTCGGTCATCGCCTGGAAGCGGTGCGCCAGCAGCGCCTTGATGGTGTCGCCGTCGGGCACCCGGATGTTCGGGCGCACGTCGAGCGAGGGCGCCACGCGCAGCACCCTGGCCAGGCCGACGGCCTGCAGGCCGCGGATGACCGTCCAGCCGATGTCGAACTCCCACTTGCGCAGGGCGAACTTCGCCGAACTCGGGAAGGCATGGTGGTTGTTGTGCAGCTCCTCGCCGCCGATCCAGACGGCCCACGGGGTGAGGTTGGTCGCGGTGTCGGTCGTCTCGAAGTTGCGGTAGCCCCACCAGTGGCCCAGGCCGTTCACCACGCCGGCCGCCCAGAAGGGAATCCAGGCCATCTGCAGCGCCCAGATGGCGACGCCGGCGAACCCGAAGGCCGCGAAGCTGGCGAACAGCAGGAGGGTCGGGCCGAGGGTGGCGTGCGGCGTGTAGAGCTTGCGCTCGATCCAGTCGTCCGGGCAGCCCTTGCCGTACTTCTCGATGTCCTCGCGCTGGCCGCGCGCATCGCGGTACAGCTCCACGCCGCGCCAGAACACCTTGTCGATGCCCTGGAACATCGGGCTGTGCGGATCCTCCTCGGTCTCGCACTTGGCGTGGTGCTTGCGGTGGATGGCCACCCACTCGCGCGTGACCATCGACGTGGTCAGCCAGGACCAGAACCGGAACACGTGGGCGACCACCGGGTGGAAATCCACGCCGCGATGGGCCATCGACCGGTGCAGGTAGAGGGTGACGGAAAAGATGGTCAGCTGCGTCGCGACCAGGAACCAGATCGCGAGCGTGCCGAGGCTGGCCTGGGCCAGGCCGCCGGCCAGGAAGTCGAGCAGGGAAGCGGGCATCAAGGACTCCGGAACGAATCGTGGGGCGGGCGCGGCCCGTCCCCGGGGCACATGATGCCAGCCGGGCCCCTCGTGAAGCACCCACGCGGCGTTGACGGCCGTGGGCCGTTCAGGTGGCTCAGCCGCCCTCGAACGCGCAGAGCGCGAAGACCGGGATGCCCTGGCTTTCGAGCCT
>CAMLHR010000172.1 GCA_946479915.1 uncultured Lysobacter sp. | reverse complement strand
TCTCCACCGGCGCGCCGGTGCGCCAGCCGCGGCCGTCGATCACCTGCTCGTTGGCGAGCACCGTCTGGTCCACCGGGTCCCAGTTCACCACCGAGTTGCGGCGGTACGCCAGGCCCTGCTTCATCAGCCGCACGAACATGCGCTGCTCGTGGACGTAGTACTCGGGGCGGCAGGTTGCGAACTCGCGCGACCAGTCGATCGCGTAGCCCATCGCCTTGAGCTGCGCGCGCATGTGCTCGATGTTCGCGTAGGTCCACTTCGCCGGCGCGGTGTGGTTCTTGATCGCCGCGTTCTCGGCGGGCAGGCCGAAGGCGTCCCAGCCCATCGGCTGCAGCACGTTCTTCCCGGTCATGCGCTGGTAGCGGCTGATGACGTCGCCGATCGTGTAGTTGCGCACGTGGCCCATGTGCAGCGCGCCCGACGGGTACGGCAGCATGGACAGGCAGTAGAACTTCTCGCGGCCCGGCTGCTCGCGGACCTCGAAGGCGCGGGTCTCCCCCCAGAATCGCTGCGCGGCGGCCTCGAGGGCGGCGGGCTGGTAGGACGAGGGGTCTGGCGCGGGCGCTTCGGTGGACACGGCAATGGCAGCGGGGGGCGACCGCAAAGCCTACCCCAGAACGCCCGTGTAGGAGCCGCTTCAGCGGCGAGCCCTTCGCGAAAAGCTCGCCGCTGAAGCGGCTCCCACATGGGGTGGATATGATCGCCGTTCGCTTCCCGGGGGACCCTGCCATGCTCCGCACCGCCCTGTCCTGCGTGCTCGCCCTTCCCTTGACGGTGTTCGCGCAATCCGCGCCGCCGGCCACCCAGGCGCTGCAGTGCGAGCGCCTGTTCGACGCGCGCGACGGCGTGGTGCTCGGCCCGCACACCGTGGTGGTGCGCGACGGGCGCATCGCCGAGGTGGTCCCCGGGCACGCGCCCGTGCCCGGCGCCACCGTCGTCGACCTGTCCGGCCACACCTGTTCGCCGGGCTGGACCGACCTGCACGTGCACCTGGACGGCGAATCCAGCCCGGACAGTTATTCCGAGGGCTTCCGCCTGGACCCGGTGGATTTCGCGTTCCGCAGCGTGGGCTACGCCCGGAAGACGCTGGACGCCGGCTTCACCAGCGTGCGCGACCTCGGCGGCGAGGTGACCCTGCACCTGCGCGACGCGATCAACCAGGGGCTGGTGCCCGGCCCCCGCATCTTCGCGGCCGGCAAGTCCACCGCCACCACCGGCGGCCACGCCGACCCCACCAACGGCCTCAATGCCGAACTGTCGTACGTGATCGGCCCGCCCGGCCCGACCGAGGGCGTGGTCAACGGCGTGGACGACGCGCGCCAGGCCGTGCGCCAGCGCTACAAGGAAGGCAGCGACGTCATCAAGATCACCGCGACCGGCGGCGTGCTCAGCTACGCGAAATCGGGCGACGCGCCGCAGTTCACGATCCCGGAGATCGAGGCCATCGTGGCGACCGCGAAGGACTACGGCTACCGCGTTGCCGCGCACGCCCACGGCAAGGAGGGCATGCGCCGCGCGATCGTCGGCGGGGTGACCAGCATCGAGCACGGCACATACATGGATGACGAGCTGTTCGCGCTGATGAAGTCGCACGGCACCTGGTACGTGCCGACCATCTACGCGGGCCGCTTCGTCGCCGACAAGGCGAAGATCGACGGCTACTTCCCGGAGATCGTCCGCCCGAAGGCCGCGCGCATCGGCGCGCAGATCCAGGACACCTTCGCCAAGGCCTACCGCGCCGGCGTGCGGATCGGCTTCGGCACCGACATGGGCGTCGGCCCGCACGGCGACAACGCGCGCGAGTTCCTCTACATGGTCGAGGCCGGCATGCCCGCCGCCGAGGCCCTGCAGGCCGCGACCATCCGCGCCGCGGAGGTGCTTGGCGTGGACGACCAGGGCGTGATCGAGGCCGGCAAGCGCGCCGACATCATCGCCATGCCCGGCGACCCGGTGGCCGACATCTCGGCCGTGATGGGCGTGGACTTCGTGATGAAGGATGGCATCGTGTCCAGGCGGCCGGGCGCGGCGGCACAATGACCGTCGCGGGCATCCCGCTGGCGTGGGCCGGCTACGTCGCGGCCACCCTGACGACGGTCGCCTTCCTGCCGCAGGCGATCAAGACCATCCGCACCCGCGACACGCGCGGCATCTCGCTGGCGATGTACGTGGTGTTCAACATCGGGATCGTGTTCTGGTTCGTCTACGGCATCGCGCTCGGGTCGTGGCCGATGATCGTGTCCAACGCGATCACGTTCGCGTTTTCCGGGACGATCCTGGCGTTGAAGCTGCGTCACGGCTGACGCGCCGGAGACGCCGCCGGCGCTAACATGGCGCCCCCACCCGGAACCGGAGGCGCCATGGCCGACGCCGCGAACCCCCACGTCTTCGACGCCACCGCCGCGACCTTCGAGGCCGACGTCATCCGCGCCTCGCTGGAGGCGCCGGTGCTGGTCGACTTCTGGGCGCCCTGGTGCGGGCCCTGCAAGACGCTGGGGCCGATCCTCGAGAAGCTGGCCGCGGAGTACCACGGCGCCTTCCGCCTGGCGAAGGTGGACGTGGACCAGGAACAGCAGCTCGCCGCCGCGTTCCAGGTGCGGTCGATCCCGACGGTGATGCTGGTGAAGGAGGGGCAACTCGTGGACGGCTTCCCCGGCGCGCTGCCGGAAGGCCAGCTGCGCGAGTTCCTCAAGCACCACGGCATCGAGCCGGCCGCGCCGGCCCCCGACGCGGCCGAAGTCGTGGACACCACGCCGGCCGACCCGCACGCCGAGGTCATGCGCCTGCGCAAGGCGGTCGAGGCCGACCCGGACGACGCCGGGCTGCGCCTGGACCTGGCGCTGGCCCTGCTCGCCACCGGCAACGCGCACGAGGCCGGGCAATTGATCGACGCCCTGCCGGCGAACCTGGCCACCGACGAACGCACCCTGCGTGCCAGGGCGCGGCTGGAATTCGCGCGCCAGGCGAAGGACGCGCCGCCGCCGGAAGTGCTGGAGGTCGCCATCGCCCGCGACCCCGCCGACCTGCGCGCGCGTTACCTGCTCGGCGTGCACCACCTGGTCGGCGGCCGCGACGAGGCCGCGCTCGACCAGTTCATGGAGATGCTGCAGCGCGACCGCGCGTTCGACGACGGCCTGCCGCGACGGGCCCTGATCGACGCCTTCCGCACCATCGACGACGCCGGGCTGGTCGGGCGCTACCGGCGCCGGATGTCGTCGCTGCTGCTCGCCTAACCGGTATCCTCGCAGGCGTGCCCGGCCTGCCCGACATCGATGGTTACCGACTGGTCGGCGTGCTCGGGCACGGCGGCATGTCCACTGTGTACCTCGCCGAGCAGCTGTCGCTCGGGCGCGAGGTCGCGATCAAGGTCATGCTACCGGAGGCGCTCGCCGACGAGGTGAGCCGCCGCCGCTTCGAGAACGAGGCGCGCACCGTCGCCCGGCTCGAGCACCCGCACATCGTCGGCATCTACGAGGTGGGCCGCACCCGCGACGGCCTGCCCTGGTACGCGATGCCGCACCTGCCGCGCGGGCACCTGGCGCAGCTGCAGTTCTTCAAGGGCGAGGACGACGCGACCGACGAGGCGCGCGTGGTGGAGATCCTGCGCGCGCTGCTCCACGCGCTGGACTACGCGCACGCGCACGGCGTGGTGCATCGCGACGTCAAGCCCGAGAACGTGCTGCTCGACGACGCCGGCCGCCCCCTGCTGGCCGACTTCGGCATCGCGCTGCGCAAGGAACACGGCCCCCGCGTGACCACCGCCGGCCTGGCGGTCGGCAGCACCGCGTACATGGCGCCCGAACAGGCGCGCGGCGAGGAGGTCGAGGGCAGCGCCGACCTGTACAGCGTCGGCGTGCTGGCGTGGGAGATGCTGACCGGCTCGCTGCCGTACGTCTCGAGCGACGCGCTGTCCACGGCGATGATGCACGTGCAGGACCCGATCCCGCGGCTGCCCGTGCGGTTCAGGCACTGGCAGCGCTTCATCGACCGCGCGATGGCCAAGACGCCCGCGACCCGCTTCGGGACGCCCGGGGAGATGCTGGCCGCGTTGAACGACATCTGCTGCCGGG
>CAMLHR010000171.1 GCA_946479915.1 uncultured Lysobacter sp. | reverse complement strand
CGGAGGCGGGACAGGGCTTGCTTGCGTTGGGTGTGGCGCATGGTGGCAAGGCTCCGGTGGGATTCCCCACAGCCTGTGCGCGCGGCCGTTGACCAATGGTGAACGGGGGCCACACTTCCGGCGAAACGACGGGGAAACCCGGGCTTCGCGCGTGGAACAGCGGGTTATCCTGTCCGGATGCTCTCCCTGGCCTCGCGTTCCCCCCGGCGTTCCGAGCTGCTGGCCCGCCTCGGGGTCGATTTCGGCGTGCTCGAGGTGGACGTCCCGGAGCAGCGCGCGCCGGGCGAGCCGCCCATGGACTACGTCCGCCGGGTGGCCCGCGAAAAGGCCGGCGCCGGGCTGCTGGCGGTCGTCGGCGCCCCGGGTGCGCTCGTGCTCGGCGCCGACACCGAGGTCGTCCTCGGCGACGAGGTCTTCGGCAAGCCGCGCGACGCGGCCGATGCCGTGGCCATGCTCCGCCGCCTGTCCGGGCGCACCCACCAGGTGCTGTCCTCCGTGTGGATCGTCGCGCCGGACCGCGAGGTGCAGGCGATGTCCGTCTCCGAGGTCACGTTCGCCGAACTCGACGACGCGGCCATCGCCGCCTACGTCGCCATCGGCGAATGCCACGGCAAGGCGGGGGCGTATGCCATCCAGGGGCGGGCCGAGGCCTTCGTCACCCGGCTCGAGGGCAGCCATTCCGGGGTGATGGGCCTGCCACTGCACGAGACCGCGCGGCTGCTGGCGCGATTCGACCTGGGCCCGCTGGCCGGGAAGGCCGCATGAGCGAGGAGATCCTGGTCAACGTGACCCCGCGCGAGACGCGGGTGGCCGTGGTCGAGAACGGCATGCTGCAGGAGCTGCACATCGAGCGCGGCTGGCGCCGCGGCGTGGTGGGCAACATCTACAAGGGGCGCGTGCAGCGGGTGATGCCCGGCATGCAGGCGGCGTTCGTCGAGATCGGGCTGGAGCGCGCGGCCTTCCTGCACGCCAACGACATCCTGCGGCCGGCACCGGTGACCAGCAACGGGCCGGAACAGGACGCCGATGCCGCGGCCTTGCCGGCACCCGCGCCGCCGTCGATCACCGAGCTGCTGCACGAAGGCCAGGACGTGATCGTGCAGGTGGTCAAGGACCCGATCGGCAGCAAGGGCGCGCGGCTGACCACGCAGCTGAGCATCCCGTCGCGCTACCTGGTGCTGCTGCCGCAGTCGAAGGTGGTCGGCGTGTCGGCGCGCATCGAGGACGAGGCCGAGCGCGCGCGGCTCAAGGGCCTGGTCGCGGAGTTCGCCGGGCAGGGCGACGGCGCGGCGCGTGCGGGCTACATCGTCCGCACCAACGCCGAAGGCCAGCCCGCGGAGGCGCTGGCCGAGGACATCGACTACCTGAGCCGCGCATGGGCGCTGGTCGAGCGCCAGGCCGGCGCCGCGAAGGTCGGCGGGTGCGTGTACGAGGACCTGAGCCTGCCGCTGCGCGCGGTGCGCGACCTGATGCGCCGCGACGTCGAGAAGGTGAAGGTCGATTCGCGCGAGACCTGCGAGAAGCTGCGTGCGTTCGCCGCGCAGTACATGCCGCCGCTGGTGGGCGGCGGCGATTCGGAACTGTCGGGGAAGATCGAGCACTACGCCGGCGCGCGCCCGATCTTCGACCTGTACGGCGTCGAGGACGAGATCCGCCGCGCGCTGGAGAAGCAGGTGCCGCTCAAGTCGGGCGGGTACCTGGTCTTCGACCAGACCGAGGCGATGACCACGGTGGACGTCAACACCGGCTCGTTCCTCGGCCAGCGCAACCTCGAGGAGACGGTGTACCGCACCAACCTGGAGGCGGCGCAGGCCGTGGCGCGCCAGCTGCGGCTGCGCAACCTGGGCGGCATCATCATCATCGACTTCATCGACATGTCCGACGCCGAGCACCGCCGCCAGGTGCTGCGCACGCTGGAGAAGTCGCTCAGCCGCGACCACGCGCGCACCACGGTGTACGACTTCTCGCCGCTGGGCCTGGTCGAGATGACCCGCAAGCGCACGGTCGAGTCGCTGGAGCGGCAGCTGTGCGAGCCCTGCCACGAGTGCGGCGGACGCGGGATGCTGAAGACGCCGGAGACGGTGACCTACGAGATCTTCCGCGAGATCGTGCGCCAGGTGCGCCAGTTCGACGCGGGCCGGCTGCTGGTCATCGCCTCCCCGAAGATCGTCGCCCGCATCACCGACGAGGAGTCGGCGGCGGTGGCCGAGCTGGAGGAATTCCTCGGCAAGTCCATCCGGTTGCAGCCGGACGAGCAGTACGCGCAGGAGCAGTTCGATGTCGTGCTGCTCTGACGGGACCTGCCGGCCAGGGGCACGCTGATGCCGACCATCGCGCGCCGCCGCCTGCGCCGGGCCCGTCGCGGGCTCGGCATGGGCGTGGCGATCGCACTGGTGCTGGTGGCGCTGGTGATCGGCGTGGCCAACCAGCTGCTGCCGCTGGCCGAGCGCCATCCGGATCGCGTGGCCGCCTGGCTCAGCGAACGCGCGGGCCGGCCGATCGCGTTCTCGCGGGTGGACACGAAGTGGACGCGGTGGGGGCCGCTGCTGACCCTGGAGGACCTGCGCATCGGCGCGCCCGCGGGCGGCGCCGGCAGCATCCCGATCGGCGACGCGGAGATGCTGGTCTCGCTCTACGCCGGCCTGCTGCCGGGGACGCCGTTCTCGGAACTGCGGCTGCGCGGCCTCGACCTCACGCTCGAGCGTGACGCGGCGGGCCGATGGCAGGTCCGCGGCCTGCCGGGGCAGCAGCAACCCGGCGGCGATCCGCTGGACCTGCTCGAAGGCCTCGGCGAACTGCAGGTCATCGGGGGCCGGCTGACGGTGGACGCGCCGGCGATCGGGTTGCGCGCGCAACTGCCGCGCGTGGACCTGCGCGTGCGCGTCGGCGAGGACGACGTCCGCGCCGGCCTGCGTGCCTGGGCGGGGTCGGGATCGGCGCCGCTCGATGCCTCGTTGCGGCTGGATCGCGGCACCGGCGACGGACGGCTGCATGCGGGCGCGATGGATGCCGACCTCGACGCCTGGTCGCGCTGGCTGCACGTGGCCGGCGTCGCCCCGGCGTCCGGGCGCGGACGGCTGGAGGCGTGGGCGACGCTGCGCGGCCACCGCGTGGACGCGTTCGTGCTCGAGGCCGCGCTCGAGCGCGTGCGCCTGGTCGGCGCGCCGTTGCGGGATGCGCGCGGCCTGGTCACGGTGCCCAGGCTCGACTTCGCCGCCATCGACGCGCGCGCGAAGTGGCAGCGCATCGCGGGCGGCTGGCGGCTCGACGCGCCGCGCCTGCGGATGGTGCCGAGCGACCAGGGCGCGGGCAACGTGCCGCACGTGCTCGACGGCCTGCTGCTGGCCGGCGGCGAACGGACGGCGCTGGCGGGGCCGCGCATCGAGATCGGTCCGCTGCTGGCGATCGCGGCGCTGAGCGACCACCTCTCGCCCGGCCTGCGCGACTGGCTGCTGGAGGCGCGGCCTTGGCTGCGCCTGTCGGACGTGGAATTCGCCGCGCGCGACGGGTTGGCGCGCGGGGAGGCGCGCATCGAACGGGCGGGCTTCGCGTCCGCCGGCGATGCGCCGGGCATCGAAGGCCTCGCGGGCACGCTGTCCGGCGACGGCACCGGCTTCGTGTTCGTGCCCGACGCGAAGGCGCGCGTGCGCGTGGACTGGCCGAGCGGCTTCGGCACGGCCCACACGTTCGGGCTGTCGGGCGAGGTGTCGGGCTGGCGCGAGGGCGCCGAGTGGCACGTGGCGACGCCCGGCCTGCAATTGTCGGCCGAGGCCCTGGACGTCGCGGTGCGCGGCGGGCTCGCGTGGCAGGGCGACGGCACGCGCCCGCGCATCGACCTGGCGGCGCAGGTCGACGAGGCGCCGATGCCGCTCGCGAAGGGCTTCTGGATCCGCCACCGCATGCCGCCGGCGGCGGTGCAGTGGCTCGACGACGCATTGGTGTCCGGCACGCTGCACGACGGGCGCGCGCTCGTGGTCGGCGACCTGGACGACTGGCCGTTCCGCGACGAACCCGGCGCGCCTGCCGACGGCATGTTCCGCGCGGACGTGCGCATCGCCGACGCGGTGCT
>CAMLHR010000170.1 GCA_946479915.1 uncultured Lysobacter sp. | reverse complement strand
GATCCACTGGACGCACCACGACCCGCGGGGCCGCCACGAGGGCGGCTGGCTGCGCCACGCAGGCAGGACGTACCAATGACCCCCGGCCGCAGCGCGATGCCCGACGAGGGAGGGCCCCGCACCGTCACCCTGTGCGGCCAGCGCGTGACCTGCCAGCACGTGTGCATGTTCACCGAATCGGCGGACGAGCAGTACAGCATCTTGAACCCGTTCTTCCGCGAGGGCCTTTCCGCCGGTGAAGGCGTGCTGACGATCGTGGACGACGCGATGCGCGAGACCCATGCGCGGCACATGCGGGACGGCGGCGTGCCCGTCGACGAGACCATGGCCTGTGGCCAGTTGCGGATCCTCGCGTCCGACGACACCTACGGGCGCGACGGCACGTTCGCCGCCGAGCGCATGTACGCGTTGCTGGAGGAGGTGCTCGAGGACGCGTCCCGCACCGCGTGCGCCCCCTTGCGCGTCACCGGCGACGCGGGCTGGGTGCTGCGGTCCATGCAGGGCAGCGACGAGCTGATGGCCTACGAGGCCAAGGTGAACCTGCTGGCGCCCCGCCACGCATGCACGCTGTTGTGCATCTACGACATCAACCAGTGCAGCGGCCAGGTCGTGGCCGACGCCCTGGCGACCCATTCGCACGTGATCCTGGGCGGTCGGCTCCAGGAGAACCCGCACTACGTCCCGCCCCTGGAGTTCCTGAAGACGGTGGCGCTGCGCCGGGCCCGTTCCGCGCCGGTGAAGGCGCCCACGCCCGGGTAGGCCGCGACGCGGGCCCCGTGGCGCCGTCAGACGTCGGCGGGGGCGACCTCGCGCAACTTGCCCTCGTGCAGCTCGAGCACGCGGTCCAGGCGTCGCGCCAGCCCGCGGTCGTGGGTCACCAGGACCAGGCTGGTGCGGTGGGCCTGGTTGAGCTCCAGCATCTGCGCGAACACGCCCGCGGCCGTCTTCTCGTCCAGGTTGCCGGTCGGCTCGTCGCCGAGGACGCAGGCCGGCCGGTTGACCAGCGCACGCGCGACGGCGGCCCGCTGGCGCTCGCCGCCGGACAGCTCGCCGGGCTTGTGCTCGAGGCGATGGGCCAGGCCCACCGACTCCAGCAGCCCGCGCGCGCGGTCGGCGGCGTCCGGGACCGCGGCGCCGCCCAGGAGCACGGGCAGCATCACGTTCTCCAGCGCGGTGAACTCGGGCAGCAGGTGGTGGAACTGGTAGACGAAGCCCAGGGCGCGGTTGCGCAGCTGGCCACGGGCCGCGTCCGACAGCGCGCTCATCCGTTGGCCCGTGACGAAGACCTCGCCCGCGGTGGGCGTGTCGAGCCCGCCGAGCAGGTGCAGCAGCGTGCTCTTGCCGGCGCCGGACGCGCCGAGCACGGCGACCGTCTCGCCCGCGTGCACCTGGAAGTCCAGGCCGTCGAAGACCGGCGTGCGCAGGGATCCCTCCGCGTACGTCTTCCCCAGCCCCTCGGCGCGGATCACCTCACTCATAGCGCAGCGCCTCCGCCGGTGCGGTGCGGGCGGCCCGCCACGCCGGGTACAGCGTGGCGACGAACGCCATGCCGAGCGCGACCAGCGTGATCGCCACGATGTCGTCGGTGCGCAGCTCGGTCGGCAACCCGGTCACGTAGTAGACGTCCGACGGCATCAGCACGACCCCGAACAGGCGCTCGATGCCACGGAGGATGTGCTCCAGGTTGAGCGTGAGCAGGATGCCGCCGACGACGCCGCACACCGTGCCGATCACGCCGATCAGCGTCCCCTGCACCATGAACACCTGCATCACCGCGCGCGGCGTGAGGCCCAGCGTGCGCAGGATGGCGATGTCGGCCTGCTTGTCGGTGACCAGCATCACCTGCGAGGACACCAGGTTGAACGCGCCCATGGCGATGATCAGCGACAGCAGGATCGCCATCATCGTCTTCTCCAGGCGCAACGCCCGGAACATGTTGGCGTTCTCCTGCTGCCAGTCGCTGACGCGGTACGGGCCGCCGAGCCGGAGCGCGAGTTCGCGGGCCACCTGCCAGGCCAGGTCCATGTCGTGCAGGCGCAGCCGCACGCCGGTCACGCCCCCGCCCATGCGCAGCAGCCGTTGCGCGTCGGCCATGTGCACCACGGCCAGGCCGCGGTCGAACTCCTGGTAGCCGGCCTCGAAGAGCCCCGACACGGTGAAGCGCTTGAGCTGCGGCACGGCACCGAGTGGCGTGCTGCGGTACTCGGGGACGTAGAGCACCACGTCGTCGCCCACCGAGACGCCGAGCCAGAGCGCCAGCTCGTTGCCGAGGATGATGTTGAACTCGCCTTCGCGCAGTTGCGCCAGGTCGCCCTGGACCATGCGCTGGCCGAGCACGGAGACGGTGTCCTCGGCATCGGGCAGCACGCCACGGACCAGCGCGGGCTGGTTGCGCGCGCCGTTGAGGAGGGCCTGGAGCTCGACGTACGGCGCGGCGCCGGCGACGCGGTCGTCCGCGCGCGCGACCTCGACGGCGTGGCGCCAGTCGTTGATCGGCTCGCCCGAGCCCCCGGTGATCGTGGCGTGCGAGGCCATCTGCAGCAGGCGGTCGCGGATCTCGGTCTGGAAGCCGGTCATCACCGCGAGCGTGGTGATCAGCGCGGCCACGCCGATGGCGATGCCGAGGATCGACGCGAGCGAGATGAAGGAGATGAAGCCGTTGCGGCGCTTGGCGCGGAGGTAGCGCAGGCCGATGGCGACGGGGATGGGCTTGAACATCGGCGCTATGGTGCCACGGCCGGTGCAAGGCGAAGCTCACGGCGCACGTCGGGCGGCAGGGTGTCGGGCCACCAGGACAGTGCGCGCAGCCGGCGGCCGTCGCGCCATTGCAGGAAGGCGAGCGGGCCGCGCCACTGGAGGCGCGCGCGATCGAGCGGCTGGCCGTCGAGGCACGCGCGGCCGTCGGCGGCGATCGTGAGGAGGTGGCCCGGCCGGCGGGCCTCGCGACGCGCCGCGCGCCAGGCGATGGCGAGGACGAAGGCGGCCGCCGGCCAGCCGAGCGTCAGCGGGAGGTCGGAGACGAGGAGGGAGAAGGCGCCGAGGGGGCCGAAGGACCGGAGGGTCCAGACGACCCACCGGGAGGGGCGCCAGGGGAGCTGCACCTGACCTGTGGGAGCCGCTTCAGCGGCGACCGGGCTTTTCGCCGCTGAAGCGGCTCCCACATCGGTCGGGCGTTTTGCCGCTGAAGCGGCTCCCACATCACAAGGCGCGGATCTGCTGGACGAGGGCGTCGAGGTCGGTGTCGTCGGCATGGTCGAATCCCATGAACCAGCGCCAGAGCCTATCGTCCTCGCAATCCAGCAACCGTCGGAAGACGGCGCGTTCGGCCTCGGGCGATTGCGCCCAGCGCTGGTCGAGGTAGCGGGTGAACAGCTGGTCGAGTTCGCGCATGCCGCGCCGCGCGCGCCAGCGCAGCTGGCGCAGTTCGACGGCGGGGTCGTCGGGCCCGGCCAAGGCTCAGCCGTGGCGGGCCAGCATCAGCTGCTTGATCTCGGCGATCGCCTTCGCGGGGTTGAGCCCCTTCGGGCAGGTCCGCGTGCAGTTCATGATCGTGTGGCAGCGGTAGAGCTTGAAGGGATCCTCGAGGTCGTCCAGGCGTGCGCCGGTGTCCTCGTCGCGGCTGTCCATGATCCAGCGGTGTGCCTGCAGCAGGATCGCCGGGCCCAGGTAGCGCTCGCCGTTCCACCAGTAGCTCGGGCAGGCGGTCGAGCAGCACGCGCACAGGATGCATTCGTACAGGCCGTCGAGCTTCGCGCGGTCGTCCTTCGACTGCAGGCGCTCGCGGTCCGGGGGCGGCGCGCTCTGCGTGCGGATCCACGGCTTGATGGACGCGTACTGCGCGTAGAAGTGCGTCATGTCCGGCACGAGGTCCTTGACCACCGGCATGTGCGGGAGCGGATAGATCGGGACCTCGCCCTTGCCGCCGCAGTCCTCGATGGCGCGCGTGCACGCGAGCGTGTTGGTGCCGTCGATGTTCATCGCGCACGAGCCGCAGATGCCCTCGCGGCAGGAGCGCCGGAAGGTCAGCGTCGGGTCGATCTCGTTCTTGATCTTGATCAGCGCGTCCAGGA
>CAMLHR010000169.1 GCA_946479915.1 uncultured Lysobacter sp. | reverse complement strand
CCGGGTGATCGCCGAGGTCGAGCAGATGGCGGAGATCGCCCGCCGCAGCCAGGATCCCGAGGCCGGCACCGTCCGGCTCGGGCTGTTCCCGACGCTGGCGCCCTACCTGCTGCCCCACGTGCTGCCCGGCGTGCGCCGGAAGTTCCCCCGGCTGGAACTGCTGCTGGTCGAGGAGAAGACCGACCAGGTGCTCGCGCGGTTGCGCGACGGCCGGCTCGATGCCGGCATCCTCGCGTTGCCGCTCCACGACGAACAGCTGCACGTCGAGCCGCTGTTCGACGAACCGTTCGTGCTCGCGGTGCCGCGGGCCCACCCGCTGGCCAGGCGCGCCTCGCTGGGCGTGTCGGAACTCGACGAGCACCACCTGCTGCTGCTCGAGGAAGGCCACTGCCTGCGCGACCAGGCGCTCGAGGTCTGCCGCCTGGCCGGCGCGGACGAACGCGACGGGTTCCGGGCCACGTCGCTGGAAACGTTGCGGCAGATGGTCGCGGCGGGCGTCGGGATCACGCTGCTGCCGGTGCTCGCGGTCCAGCCGCCGGTGCCGCCGTCGCCCGACATCGCGCTGGTGCCGTTCAAGCGGCCCGCGCCGCACCGCGAGCTGGCGATGGTGTGGCGCCGCAGCTCGGCGATGGACGGCTTCCTGCGCCAGCTGGCCGCGGAGTTCCGGCGGCTGCCCCCGGCCTTGCTCAAGCCGCGCAACTGAACCCCGGTGCCGCCGGACCGTGGACCCGGCGGATACACTGGGCGTCGATCTCGCCGCCCCCGCCCCGCATGTCCGCCCCCAAGAACGACTTCATCCGCCAGATCGTCCGCGACGACCTGGCCAGCGGCCGGCACGCCGCGATCCGCACGCGCTTCCCGCCCGAGCCCAACGGCTACCTGCACATCGGCCACGCGAAGTCGATCTGCCTGAATTTCGGGATCGCGGCGGAGTTCGACGGCCGCTGCAACCTGCGCTTCGACGACACCAACCCCGCGAAGGAAGACCCCGAGTACGTGGCGGCGATCCAGGAGGACGTGCGCTGGCTCGGCTTCGAATGGGCGGGCCTGCGCCACGCGTCCGACTATTTCGAGGTCTTCCACCTCGCCGCGGAGCAACTGATCCGCCAGGGCGACGCATTCGTCTGCGACCTGACGCCGGACGAGATCCGCGAATACCGCGGCACGCTGACCGAGCCGGGGCGCGAATCGCCGTTCCGCGACCGCGGCGTCGAGGAGAACCTCGACCTGTTCCGGCGCATGCGCGCGGGCGAGTTCGCCGACGGCGCGCGCACGCTGCGCGCGAAGATCGACATGGCGTCCGGCAACATCACGATGCGCGACCCGGCGCTCTACCGGATCAAGCACGTCGCGCACCAGAACACCGGCGACGCGTGGCCGATCTATCCCATGTACGACTTCGCGCACTCGCTGTCGGACGCGATCGAGGGCATCACGCATTCGCTGTGCACGCTGGAGTTCGAGGACCGGCGGCCGCTGTACGACTGGTGCGTGGATCGCGTGGACCTGGCCGGGCACCCGGAGCTCCTGCAGCCGCTGCTCGACAAGGGGTTTCCGCTCGAGGCCGCGCGCCCGCGCCAGATCGAGTTCTCGCGGCTCAACATCAACTACACGGTGATGAGCAAGCGCAAGATGGTCGCGCTGGTCGCCGACGGGCTGGTGGACGGCTGGGACGACCCGCGCATGTACACCCTGCAGGGGCTGCGCCGCCGCGGCTACACGCCCGCGTCGCTGCGCCTGCTCGTGGACCGCGTGGGCATCAGCAAGCAGAACTCCGTGATCGACTTCTCCGTGCTCGAGGGCGCGCTGCGCGACGACCTGGACGTGGCCGCGCCGCGGCGCATGGCCGTCGTCGAGCCGTTGCGCATGGAGCTGACCAACCTGCCCGACGGCCACGCCGAGACGCTGGCGTTCCCGAACCACCCGAAGGACCCGGCGTTCGGCGAACGCCGCGTCGCGTTCTCGCGCGAGCTGTGGATCGAGCGCGACGACTTCGCCGAGGTGCCGCCGAAGGGCTGGAAGCGCCTCGTGCCCGGTGGCGAGGTGCGGCTGCGCGGCGCCGGCATCGTGCGTTGCGACGAGGTCGTCAAGGACGACGCCGGCACCGTCGTGGCGTTGCGCTGCACCCTCGACCCCGAATCGCGGCCGGGCATGGAAGGCGCCAACCGCAAGGTCAAGGGCACGATCCACTGGGTGGACGCGCGCACGGCGGTCCCCGCGGAAGTGCGGCTGTACGACCGGCTGTTCTCCGTGCCGGATCCCGACGACGACCGCGACGGCCTGGGGTACCGCGATCACCTCAACCCGGACTCGCGCCGCGTCGTCCGCGGCTACGTGGAAGCCGGGGCCGCGGATGCCGCGCCCGAGCAGCACTTCCAGTTCGAACGGCTCGGTTACTTCGTCGCCGACCGCCGCGACCACCGCCCGGGCGCGCCCGTGTTCAACCGCAGCGTCACGTTGCGAGACACGTGGGCGGCGCGCGCGTGATGCTCAAGGCGCAGGTCCACCTGACGCTGCCGGCGTGGGTCCACGACGCGGTGGACACGGGCCGCGCGTACGCCTCCGACGAGGACAAGGTCGCGCTGGCCATCGACCTGTCGCGGCGCAACGTCGAGGCGCGCAGCGGCGGGCCGTTCGGCGCCGCGGTCTTCGGCCCCGGCGACCGGCTGGTAGCCGTCGGCGTGAACCGCGTGCTGCCGCAGGCCTGCTCGGTGGCGCACGCGGAGACCATGGCGGTGATGCTGGCGCAGCAGCGCACGCAGCGCTCGCGCCTCAACGTGGACGAGGCCGGCGCACCGGCCCCCGGCCCGTACTTGCTCGCGACGTCGGCGCAACCCTGCTGCCAGTGCTACGGCGCGATGTTCTGGGCCGGCGTCGACCGGTTGCTGATCGGGGCGCGGAGCGAGGACGTCATGTCGCTCACCGAGTTCGACGAGGGCCCGCTCCCCGCCGACTGGGTGGGCGAGCTGGAGCGCCGCGGCATCGCGGTCACGCGCGACGTGCTGCGCGAGCGCGCCTGCGAGGTCCTGGGCGCCTACGGCGAGCTCGGCGGCACGTTCTACTGACGGCGTGGCCACGCACGCCGACGGCCTGCTGTGCTACTGCCGCGCCGGCTTCGAGCCGGAACTGGCGGCGGAACTCGGCGATCGCGCGGCCGCCGCCGGGCTGCACGGCCACGCGCGCACCGAACGCGGCAGCGGCTTCGTCGTGTTCGCGGGCGCCGACGGCGCGGCGCTGGCGGCCGCCCTGCCCTTCGACCGGCTCGTCTTCGCGCGACAGAAGCTGCGCCTGCTTGCCGAGCTGCGCGCGCTGCCGCCCGGCGACCGCATCGCCCCCATCCTCGACGCCCTGGCCGGCCACGCGCGCTTCGGCACGCTGCTCGTCGAGCATCCCGATTCCGACGCGGGCAAGCCGCTCGCCGGACTGGCACGCAGCTTCGCGAACGCGTTGCGCCCGGCGCTGCGCAAGGCGGGCCTGCTCGCGAAGGACGATGCCGCGCCGGGACCGCGGCTCCATGCGTGCTTCGTCTCCGGCGACCACCTGCTGCTCGCGACGTCCGAGCCGGGCGACAGCGCACCCTGGCCCCTCGGCATTCCCCGCCTGAAGCTGCACCCCGAGGCGCCGTCTCGCTCCGCGCTCAAGCTCGAGGAAGCGCTGCTGGTCCTGCTGCCGCCGGACGAGCGTGCCCGGCGGCTGCGCGCCGGCATGCGCGCGGCCGACCTCGGCGCGGCGCCGGGTGGCTGGACCTGGGTGCTCGCCCGCCATGGGCTGCACGTGAGCGCGATCGACAACGGCCCGCTGCGCCTGCACCTGTTCGACACGGGGCTCGTCGAGCACCTGCGCGCGGACGGCTTCGCCTGGCAGCCGTCGCGCCCGCTCGACTGGATGGTGTGCGACATGGTCGAGCAGCCGCGGCGGGTGGCGTCGCGCATGGCGACGTGGCTGCGCGAGGGCTGGTGCCGGCAGTCGGTGTTCAACCTGAAGCTGCCGATGAAGAAGCGCTGGCAGGAGACGGTGCTGTGCCTGGACCTGCTGCGCGCGGAGGCCGCGAGACCGCTCGCCATCCGGGCCCGCCAAC
>CAMLHR010000168.1 GCA_946479915.1 uncultured Lysobacter sp. | reverse complement strand
AGGTCGACGAGCAGGTAATCGAGCTGGCCTTCGCCACCCCAGAGGGTCTGTTCGAGCAACTGCGTGAGCGCGGACGTCGCCATCGGGCCGCGCCAGATCATCGGCGTGTCCTGTTCGACCATCAGGCCGATCGACATCGCCTCGATGCCGTGCGCGCGCATCGGTTCGATCGACTTGCCGTCGGGGCTGTCGGGCCGCCCGGAGAGCCCCAGCATCGTCGGCACGCTCGGCCCGTAGACGTCCGCGTCGAGGACACCCACGCGCGCGCCGTCGGCCGCCAGCGCGAGGGCCAGGTTCACCGCGGTCGTGGACTTGCCGACGCCGCCCTTGCCGGAGGCCACCGCCAGCACGTTGCGGACCCGCGGCAGCGGCGTGAGCGCGCCCTGGGGCGCATGCGCGGCGATCCGCTGCTGCAGGTCGAGGTGCCCCAGGGCCAGCCCCTGCGCGGCCAGCGCTTCGGCGATGGCGGCCTCCAGCGCCGGGCGGATGCCTTGGAGCGGGACGCCGACGACCAGCGAGACCGCCGCCCGCGCGTCGTCGACGGCGACCTGCAGGCGCGCGCCGGATTCGGCGAGCGAGACGGGGTTTCCAGGGAGTCGGACCTGGCCGAGCGAGGCCTCGGCGGGAGAAGGGGGCATGGTGTCGTTCAGCTTGCGAAACAGGGGGGTCGGGGGCGATTGTGGCAGCTGCGTTAAACCCGTGTTAATTTCGATTGGTCAGGGGTGCTGACGGGGCGATCGGGCACCAACGGACGCTGGACCGCATGGAACGCGGGAATCGCCTTTTCGATGATAACGAAGGGGGTTACATGCGTAAGACCAGTTCCCGGCTGCAGCGCAGCCGTTTGAGCGCTGCCCTTGTGGCAGCCATGCTGCTCCCGGCCACCGGCGTCGTCCTGGCGCAGGACACGACGGACGATGAGGCCGACGAACAGCAGACAGAAGAGTCAGCCACCGAACTCGACCGGGTCATCGTGACCGGTTCGCGCATCGGTCGCGCCGAGATCGAGGGCCCTGCCCCCGTCACCGTCATCACCGCCGAGGACCTCGAGGTCCAGGGCTTCAGCACCGTCTACGACGCGCTGAACACCCTGACCCAGTTCACCGGTTCGGTGCAGAACGAGCTGACCCAGAACGGCTTCACGCCGAACGCCAGCTTCCTCAACCTGCGCGGCCTCGGCCCGGGCTACCAGCTCGTGCTGATCAACGGCCGTCGCGCCGCCGACTATCCGCTGCCCTACAACAGCCAGTCGAATGCGGTGGACCTGAGCAACATCCCGGCCGCGGCGATCGAGCGCATCGAGATCCTGTCGGGCGGCGCCTCGGCGATCTACGGCTCCGACGCGGTCGCGGGCGTTGTCAACGTGATCATGAAGACCGATTACGAAGGCGACCTGGTCAACATCATGGGCGGCACGACCACCCGCGGCGGCGGCGACACCGGCCGGCTGCAGTGGATCGGCGGCAAGATGGGCGACAACTGGAGCCTGACCTACGCGTTCGAGGCCCTGGAGCGCGAGGGCATCTTCGCGTCGCAGCGCGACTTCATGGACTCGTACCTGGACGACCCGTCCGTGGCCGATCCGGCAGACGTCAACCCGGTCGAAGGCCTGCTGTACATCGACCTGGTGAGCAGCGACCGCTACTTCGGCGACGACGGCGCGACCGGCCAGGAAGCCTGCGGCCGCTTCTCCGAGTTCGACATCTTCTTCTTCGAGACCTCGTCGGTGTACACCGGCCCGCGCTGCGGCTACTTCGGCTACCCGGCCACGCAGGCGATCCGGAACTCCGACCGCAACTTCTCCGGCTACACCTACGGCACCTGGGACTTCACGAACGACCTGCAGGGCTTCGTGCAGTTCAACTTCACGGACGCCCAGGCCAAGCTCGCCAGCAACACGCAGTTCTGGTCCAGCCCGGCGTACTTCGACCCGACCCTGACCTCGCCCGGCCTGGCGGCCCTCCTCGGCGGGTTCGGCATCCCCTACTCCGGCGGCGCGGTCGTGCAGACGCAGCGCATCTTCACCCCGGACGAAGTGGGCGGCATCGGCGCGCAGAACTCGCTGTACGACGAGCAGGCCTACGACCTCGCGACCGGCCTGCGCGGCATCCTGTTCGACGGCCGCTTCGACTGGGAGGCCACGGTCTCGCACGCGGCCTACAAGATCGACGTGGACCGCCCGCGGTTCCTCGAGAACGAGCTGAACGACTACTTCCTCGGCGAGCAGATGGGCTTCGACCCGATCTTCGGGTACCCGGTCTACGACCTGAATGACGAGCGGTTTTTCAACCCGATCTCGGCCGAGAACTTCGCGGCGCTCAACACCCGGGTGAAGTCCAACTCCGAGTCCGACGTGACCCAGGCCAACCTGGTGTTCACCGGCGACCTGTGGGAGCTGCCGGCCGGCCCGCTGGCCATGGCCTCGGTGCTCGAGTTCGCGACCCAGAGCTACGAGATCAACCCGGATCCGCGCACCTCGCCGACCTACACCGGCCCGGAGCCGATCTACAACCTGACCAGCACCGGCGGCGGCGGCGAGCGTGACCGCTACGCCTTCGGCCTGGAGTTCAACATCCCGCTGTTCGACACGCTGACCGCCAGCGTCGCCGGCCGCTACGACAAGTACGACGACGTCACCGCCGTCGACGATGCCGTGACCTGGCAGGCGGGCCTGGAGTGGCGTCCGTTCGACAACCTGCTGGTCCGCGGCACCAAGGCGACCAGCTTCCGCGCGCCGGACATGCACTACGTGTTCGCCGACACCTCGGGCTTCTTCCAGACGGTGTTCGACGAGTACCGCTGCCGTCGCGACGGGTTCGACCCGAACCCGCCGGCGGGCGACCCGAACCCGTGCGGCACCACCGAGTACGTCTACACCGTGTTCGGTACCCGCCACGGCAGCACCGAGCTCGAGGAAGAGACCGGCGATTCGCTGACCTTCGGCGTCGTGTGGGACATCACGGAGAACATGTCCGTGTCGGCCGACTACTACGACATCAAGCTGGAAGGCGGCGTGTCGGACATCGACACCGGCTACCTGCTGCGCAACGAAGCGGACTGCCTGCTGGGCCAGGAACGCGACGGAACGCCGGTCGACCAGGGCTCGGATTCCTGCGCGTTCTTCACCAGCCTCGTGGACCGCGCCGGGACCGGCGGCATCAACGACGACGAGATCGATTCGTTCGAGTCGATCCCGTTCAACCAGGCGCTGGTCGAGACCTCCGGCATCGATGCCCGCTGGCAGTACTCGATGGACACGGACCGCTGGGGCGACTTCGGCTTCCAGCTTGCGTGGACCCACGTGCTGAAGCTCGATTCGCAGGAGTTCCCGGGCGAGCCGATCATCGACGTGCGCGACCATCCGCAGTTCTTCAACTTCCGCAGCCGCATGACGGGCCAGTTCTCCTGGCAGCGGGACGACTGGTCGGCGTCGCTGTACGGCTACCGCTGGGGTTCGCTCCCGAACTGGGCGGAGACCGGCCGCATCGGCTCGCACACGATCTGGAACGCGACGGTGTCCAAGCAGATCACGGACAACGCCGAGATCTCGCTGATCGTGAACAACGTGCTGGACGACATCCACCCGGAAGACGACACCTTCAACACGTACCCGTTCTTCTGGCGGGCCTACAGCCCGATCGGGCGCGAGGTGTTCGTGGAGTTCAGCTACCTGTTCAACTGATAGCCGCTCCACTGCGACATGGAAAAGCCCGGCGCAAGCCGGGCTTTTTCTTTTCCGACACGGGCCATGGGTATGCTCCGGCGATGGCCGCCCGCACCGCCCTCGTGATCGTGGACATGGTCAACCCGCTGGACTTCCCGCGGGCCCGGTCCCTGCTGCGCAGCGCCCTGCCCGCCGCGCGCCGCGTGGCCCGGCTGCGGGACCGGCTGAAGGCCCAGGGCGTGCCGACGATCTTCGTCAACGACAACTTCACCCACTGGCGCGAGGACTTCCGCCAGCTGGTGGCGATCTGCAGCCAGCCCGACGTCCTCGGCTCGGCCCTCGTCGAGGCGCTGCCGCCCGGGCAGGACGACTACAGCATCCTCAAGCCGCAGCACTCGGCCTTCTACAACACGCCGCTGGAGGTGCTGCTGCAGCAGCTCGGCGTCGGGCGCGTGGTGCT
>CAMLHR010000167.1 GCA_946479915.1 uncultured Lysobacter sp. | reverse complement strand
TACAAGGACGCGCTCGCCGGGACCGGCACGGGCAGGATCCTGCGGCGCTTCCCGCTCGTCGGCGGCATCGACGTCGCCGGGCACGTCGTGGCGTCGCGCGACCCAGCGTTCCGGGAGGGCGATGCCGTCCTCGTGACCGGGTGCGGGCTGGGCGAGACGCGTGACGGCGGATACGCGGAGTACGCGCGGCTGGAGTCGCGCTGGGCGATCCCGCTGCCGGCGGGCCTGACGCTGCGCGAGTCCATGGTGATCGGCACCGCCGGGTTCACCGCGGCGCTCGCCCTGTTCCGGATGATCGAGAACCGGCAGTCGCCGGACCTGGGCCCGGTCTGCGTGACCGGCGCCACCGGCGGCGTGGGCACGCTGGCGATCGACATCTTCTCGCGCGCCGGCTTCGAGGTGCATGCGGTGAGCGGAAAGCCGGACCGGCACGATTGGCTCCGCGGCCTCGGCGCGCGCGAGGTGCTCGGCCGCGATGCGCTCGGCGAGGCCCGGCCGCTGGAATCGGCGGTGTTCGGCGGCGCGCTCGACAACGTCGGCGGGACGATGCTCGCCAGCCTGCTCGCGCGGACGGTGCCCTACGGCAACGTCGCCAGCGCGGGCCTGGCCGGTTCCGACCGGCTGGACGCGACGGTCATGCCCTTCATCATCCGCGGCGTCTCGCTGCTCGGGGTGGCTTCGGCCGGCACCGCCCGCGACATCCGCGACGCCATCTGGCAGCACCTGGCCAGCGACTGGAAGCCGCGGCACCTGGACACCATCTGCACGCGGGAAGCCGGCCTGGCCGACCTGCCCGACGTGTTCGCCACGATGCTGCGGGGCGGTTCGCTCGGCCGCACGCTGCTGACGCCATGACCGGGATTTGCGGGTCGCGGTCCGCCGGCTACAATTTCACGATCCAACGGAGGGGAAGCCCATGGCACGCATCCTGATCGTCGACGACTCGCCGTCGCAGCTGATGGGCATCCGCCGCATCGTCGAGAAGCTCGGCCACGAGGCGTTGACCGCCGAGGATGGCGCCGCCGGTGTCGAGGTCGCCAAGCGGGAGATTCCCGACCTCATCCTGATGGACGTGGTGATGCCGAACCTCAACGGCTTCCAGGCCACGCGCTCGATCACGCGTGAACCGACCACCAGCCACATCCCGGTCATCCTGGTCACCACGAAGGACCAGGACACCGACCGCGTGTGGGGCATGCGCCAGGGCGCGAAGGCCTACATCACCAAGCCGTTCGGCGAGAACGAGCTGGCCGACATCATCCAGGAATGGCTCAGCGGCGGCCCGTCGCCCGACGCCCCGACCGCGGCCTGAGCGGTCAGGCGCGGCGCCAGTCGGTGCCGAACGCCGCCTGCATGGTCCGATAGGCCTCGCGCTGCGCATCGTTGTGCGCGGTCGGGGCCAGCACCTCGAGTTCCACGATCTGGTCGCCGGGCGGCTGTCCCGGCAGCCCGCGCCCCCGCAGCCGCAGCTTGCGACCGGCCTCCGAGTCGGGCGGGATCTTCAGCTCGACCGGGCCGCCCAGCGTCGGCACGCTGACCGTCGCGCCCAGCGCGGCTTCCCACGGCGCCACCGCCAGCACGTGGATGACGTTGCGGCCGTCCACCTCGAACTGCGGATGGGCCGCGTACTCGATCTCCAGGAACAGGTCGCCCCCGCCGCCGCCCTGCCCGGCCAGCCGGATCGACTGGCCCTGGCGCACACCCTTCGGGATGCGGACCTCCAGCGTGCGGCCGTTGATGCCGATGCGGACGCTGTCGCCCCGATAGACCGCCTCGAGCGGCACCGCCAGCTTGGCGCGCGTGTCGCCGCGCGGCTGCGGCCCACGGGCGCCGCCCTGGCCGAACCCGCCGCGCCTGCGCCCGAACAGTTCCTCGAAGAAGTCGCTGAAGCCGCCGCCGGCGCCACCGCCCGCGAAGATCTCCTCGAAGTCGACGCCGCCGGGCCCGCCCTGGCCGAACCCGCCGTGCGGCGGCCGGATCTCGTCGCCCGGCCGGTACCCGCCCTTGCGCAACTGGTCGTACGCCGCGCGCTTCTGCGGGTCGCGCAGCGCCTCGTAGGCTTCGTTGACGGCCTTGAACTTCTCCTCCGCGCCGGCTTCCTTGCTCACGTCCGGGTGGTACTTCCGCGCGAGCCGGCGGTAGGCGGTCTTGATCTCCGCCTCGCCCGCGCTGGGCTCGACGCCCAGGATCTCGTAGTAGTCCTTGAACTGCATCGACGCCTCTCGTGAAGGGACCCATGGCATCGCGCCATGGGTCCCCGAGGTTAACGCACCGCGCGTGGACTACTGCTGCGTCTTCGGCGCGTCGATCGGGCGGCGGTCGCGATGCTCGCCACGCCCGACCTGGATCCTGCGCGGGGCGCTTTCCGGGCGCTTCGGGATGCTGATCTCCAGCACGCCGTTACGTCCGTGGGCCTGGATGCCGTCCGGATCGGCGCTGTCGGGCAACGCGAAGCGGCGGTGGAAGCTGCCGTAGCGACGCTCGATGCGCGAGAACCGCTCGGTGTCGGTGGAGCTCTCGCTGCTGCGCTCGCCGCGGATGGTCAGCATGCCGCGGTCCATCGACACCTCGATGTCGTCGGGATCGATGCCCGGCAGGTCGGCGTACAGCACGAAGCGGTCGCCCTCCTCCTTCACGTCCACGCGCGGCATCCACTGGCTGGTGACGACGTCGCTGTCGTCGCCGCGCGCCTGGTCGAGGCCGGTGCCTTCCAGGAAGCGATCGAAGACCTGCCGGAACTCGTCCTGGAACGAGGCCTGGGCGGGCCACTGGCGGTAACGGACTATGTTCATGGTGGATACTCCCTTGTTCCTGTTCTGCTGTCTTGGCGGGCGGCCGTGCACCGCCGCCCGCAGCCCACGTAGGCGCAGGACCGGCCCATTTCAAGGGCGGCCGGTCCCGTCCTTCCCGCGCCCTTGACCCCCACGTCCACCAGGAGGAGTTCCCCCCATGAGCATCAAGCCAGGCGATCGCATCCCCGAGGTCCCGCTGCAGCGCATCCGCGACGGGGTCGAGACCGTCGACACCCGCACGCTGTTCGACGGCAAGAAGGTGGTCCTGTTCGCCGTCCCGGGCGCATTCACGCCGACCTGCTCCGAGAAGCACCTGCCCGGGTTCGTGGAGCACTTCGACGAGTTCCGCGACAAGGGCGTGGAAGTCGCCTGCCTGTCGGTGAACGACCCGTTCGTGATGCACGCCTGGTCGCGCGCGCAGCAGGTGCCGGAAGGCCTGGAGATGCTGGCCGACGGCAACGCCGAGTTCACCCGCGCGCTGGGGCTGGAGATGGACGCCAGCGCCTACGGGATGGGCACCCGCTCCAAGCGGTTCGCGCTCTACGCCGAGGACGGCGTCGTCAGGCAGGTGTTCGTGGAGGCCCCGGGCGAATACCGGGTGTCCTCCGCCGAACACGTGCTGGGGCAGCTCCCCGGCTAGGCCGGGGGTGCCGCGGGCGCGTCGCCTTCCGCGGACGCGCCTGCCTGGTCCGTCGCATCCTCGTCGTCGAGGGACGCGTCGAGCCGCTCGATGGCCTGCAGGCACTCGTCCCCGGCCAGGCGCATCAGCGTCACGCCCTGGGTGTTGCGGCCGACCTGCGAGATCTCGCTGGCCCGGGTCCGCACCAGCGTGCCGCCGTCGGAGATCAGCAGGACCTCGTGCTGGTCGGAGAGCTGGATGGCGCCGACCAGCTTGCCGTTGCGCGCGGTGGTCTGCAGCGCGATCACGCCCTGCGTGCCGCGCCCCTTCCGCGGGTACTCGGCGACCGGCGTGCGTTTGCCGTAGCCGCGCTCGCTGGCGGTGAGGATGTCGCCGTCGCCGTCCACCACGATCAGGCTGACGACCTCCTCGCCCTCGGCCAGGCGCATGCCGCGCACGCCGGTGGCGGTGCGGCCCATGGGCCGGACCGTGCTGCCGGCGAAGCGCACCGCCTTGCCGTTGCTGGCGAACAGCATGATGTCGCGGGTGCCGTCGGACAGTTCCGCATTGACCAGCGCGTCGCCCTCGGCGAGGTTGATCGCGATCTTGCCGCGCTGCAGGCGATACGCGTACTCGGTGAGCGGCGTCTTCTTGACCGTGCCGTTGCGCGTGGCGAAGAACACGAACAGGTCCTCGCTGTACTCGCGCACCGGCAGCACCGCCT
>CAMLHR010000166.1 GCA_946479915.1 uncultured Lysobacter sp. | reverse complement strand
GGTCTGCCTCGGCAACATCTGCCGCTCGCCGATGGCCGAGGGCATCCTGCGCGCGCGCATCGCGGCCTCGCCGCTGGCCGGGCGGGTCGAGCTCGACTCCGCCGGCACCGGCGACTGGCACGTGGACCAGCCGCCCGACCGCCGCGCCGTCGCGCAGGCGCGCGCGGCGGGCGTGGACATCGCGCACCTGCGCGGGCGGCAGGTGGCGCCCGCCGACTTCCACCGCTTCGACTGGCTGCTGTGCGCCGACCGCGGCAACCTGCGCGACCTCCGTGCGATGGCGCCGCCCGGCACCGCCGACCGCGCGCAGCTCCTGCTCGAATGGGCCGGCGTCCCCGGCGACGGCGAGATCCCCGATCCCTACACCGGTGGCGAGCGCCACTTCCAGCACGTCTGGCAGCTGCTGGAGCAGGCCGCCGACGGCACCGTGCGCAGGCTCTCGCGCGGGCGGGCGTGATGGCCGCGTTCGACGGGAAGGCCTTCGCCCGATCGCTGACTACGGCGCCGGGCGTGTACCGCATGTACGCGTCCGACGACACGCTGCTGTACGTCGGCAAGGCGCGCGCGCTGCGCAACCGGGTCGGCAGCTATTTCAACAACGCCCCGCGCTCGGCGCGCACCCACGCGATGTTGTCGCAACTGGCGCGCATGGAAGTCACCGTCACGCGGACCGAGGCCGAGGCGCTGCTGCTGGAGAACCAGCTGATCAAGGCGCACCGCCCGCGCTACAACGTGCTGCTGCGCGACGACAAGAGCTACCCGTACATCCTGCTCACCGACGAGGACTGGCCGCGCATCGGGTTCCACCGCGGCGGCCGGAGCACCCCGGGCCGCTACTTCGGGCCGTATCCCAGCGCATGGGCGGTGCGCGAGACGCTCAACCTGATGCATCGCCTGTTCCGCCTGCGCAGCTGCGAGGACAGCGTGTTCCGCAACCGCTCGCGGCCCTGCCTGCAATACCAGATCGGCCGTTGCAGCGCGCCGTGCGTCGGCCTGCCGTCGCCGGAGGCCTACGCGGCGGACGTGCGCCGCGCCGTACTGTTCCTCGAGGGCCGCAGCGACGAACTGGGCACGGAGCTCGGCCGCGAGATGGAGGCGGCCGCCGAACGGCTCGACTTCGAGCAGGCCGCGGCGCTGCGCGACCAGCTCACGATGATCCGCAAGCTGCAGGCGCGCCAGTTCGTGGACGGCCGCGCGGCGGACCTGGACGTGCTCGCACTGGCCACGCAGGGCACCGCGGCCTGCGTCGTGCTGCTCGCGTTCCGCGACGGCCGCAACCTCGGCACGCGCGCGTTCTTCCCCAAGACCAACGGCGCGGAGCCCGACGAGGTGCTGGCGGCGTTCGTGTCGCAGTACTACGGCGCGCAGCCGGCGCCGCGCGAGATCGTGCTCGACCGCGACGTCCCGGACCGCGACCTGGTCGAGCACGCGCTGTCGGAGGCCGCCGGGCGCCGCGTGGTGCTCAAGCCCAGCGTGCGCGGGGAGCGGGCGGGCTACCTGGACCTGGCGCGCCGCAATGCCGGACAGGCGCTGGCCGCCGAGCTGGGCAGCCATGCCAGCCAGCAGGCGCGGGTGGAGGCGCTGCGCGAGCTGCTCGGGCTCGACGAGGCGCCGGCGCGGCTGGAGTGCTTCGACATCAGCCACACCATGGGCGAGGCCACGGTCGCGTCCTGCGTGGTGTTCGACGCCGCCGGTCCGGTGCGCGGCCAGTACCGCCGCTACAACATCGCCGGCATCGAGCCCGGCGACGACTACGCGGCGATGCGCCAGGCACTGGAGCGCCGGTTCCGGCGCGCGGTCGAGGGCGACGGGGTGGTGCCGGACGTGCTGCTGATCGACGGCGGGGCAGGGCAGCTGGCGCAGGCGCGGGAGGTCCTCGCCGAGCTGGGCGTGGCCGGCGTGTGCGCGGTCGGCGTCGCCAAGGGCGTGGCGCGCAAGCCCGGCGACGAGACCCTGTTGCTGCCGGACGGGCGCGAGGTGAAGCCCGGCGCGGACTCGCCGGCGCTACAGCTGGTGCAGCAGGTCCGCGACGAGGCGCACCGGTTCGCGATCACCGGCCACCGCGGGCGCCGGCAGAAGGCGCGGACCAGCAGCCGGCTGGAGGACATCCCCGGCATCGGCCCGCGCCGGCGGAGTAACCTGTTGCGGCATTTCGGCGGCCTCGCGGGACTGAAGGCCGCCGGGATCGAGGATATCGCGCGCGTCGAGGGGGTGAATGCCGCCCTGGCCGCCCGCATCTACGCGAGCCTGCACGGCCTGGACGTGCAGCCCGCCGAACCGGCCAAGGACGTATGACGCTCACCCTCCCGACCGTGCTGACCCTGCTGCGGATCCTGCTGATCCCGGTGCTGGTCCTGGTCTTCTACCTGCCCTGGAAGTGGACCAGCTTCGCCTCGGCGTTCGTCTTCGCGCTGGCGGCGGTGACCGACTGGCTCGACGGCTGGATCGCGCGCCGGTATTCGATGCATTCGGCGTTCGGCGCGTTCCTGGACCCGGTGGCGGACAAGCTGATGGTGTCCACCGCGCTGTTCCTGATCGTGCAGGGGCATCCGACGGCCTGGATGGCGCTGTGGGCCGCGGTGATCGTGGGCCGCGAGATCGCGGTGTCGGCGCTGCGCGAGTGGATGGCCGAGATCGGCCAGCGCGCGCGGGTGGCAGTGGCGACGGTGGGCAAGGTCAAGACCGTCGTGCAGATGGTCGCGCTGGTGTGCCTGCTGTACTCGATCTCGTCCCGCGACGGCACCGAGCGGGCCGACCTGTGGATGGCCGAGGCCGTGTTCCACATCGGCGACTGGCTGCTGGCGGCCGCGGCGCTGCTGACCCTGTGGTCCGGATATGAATACCTCCGTGCCGCATGGCCCTCGCTGCGTGAAAAAGGCGTGTCCGGGAGTTGACAGGGCGGCGCCGGACGCTAGAATTTCGGCTCCCCGCGGGAATAGCTCAGTTGGTAGAGCACGACCTTGCCAAGGTCGGGGTCGCGAGTTCGAGTCTCGTTTCCCGCTCCAGGTTCCAGAAGCCCCGGCGAGTCCGGGGTTTTCCGTTTTAGGGCCCCAGGTTTCCGGGCCCGCCGCCGGCCAGGTGGCAGAGTGGTCATGCAGCGCCCTGCAAAGGCGTGTACGCCGGTTCGATTCCGACCCTGGCCTCCATCCCCGCGCTACCATCCCCCGCGCAAGCCCGGGTGGCGAAACTGGTAGACGCAGCGGACTTAAAATCCGCGGCCGCAAGGCAGTGCGGGTTCGAGTCCCGCCCCGGGTACCACCCGCACGACCACCAGCAGCACCGGCCACCACGCCGCCCGCGTTAAGCTCGGGCGATGCTCCGCTACGTCCCGCTGGCCGCCACCTTCGTCCTCGCCGTCCTGAGCCTGGTGTTCGTCGCGCTCGGCCAGCGCGAATGGCTGTGGGGGCTGGGCATCTTCGGCGCGCTACTCGTCCTCGGGGCCTCGGACCTGCTGCAGAAGACCAGCACGCTGCGGCGCAACTACCCGTTGCTCGCGCACTTCCGCTACGGCCTGGAATCCATCGGCCCGGAGATGCGCCAGTACTTCATCGAGTCCGACACCGCCGAGGTGCCGTTCTCGCGGCAGCAGCGCGCACTCGTGTACCAGCGCGCCAAGTCGGTCAACGACACCCGGCCGTTCGGCAGCCAGCACGACGCGTACGCCGACGACTACGAGTGGATCAACCACTCCCTGGTGCCGAGCTTCATCGAGTCGCACGACTTCCGGGTGGCCGTCGGGCCTGGACGGAAGCAGCCCTATGCCGCGAGCGTGTTCAACATCTCGGCGATGAGCTTCGGTTCGCTGTCGGCGAACGCGATCCGCGCGCTCAACGGCGGGGCCAAGCGCGGCGGTTTCTACCACGACACCGGCGAGGGCTCGATCTCGCCCTACCACCTGGAGGCCGGCGGCGACCTGGTGTGGGAGATCGGGTCGGGCTACTTCGGCTGCCGCGACGCCGACGGGAACTTCGATCCGGAACGGTTCGCGAGGAATGCCGACCGCCCGCAGGTCAAGATGATCGAGGTCAAGCTGTCGCAGGGCGCCAAGCCGGGCCACGGCGGCATGCTCCCTGCAGCGAAGGTCAGCGCCGAGATCGCCGCCACGCGCGGCGTGCTGCAGGGCGTGGACTGCATCT